>SLPR01000437.1 GCA_007131895.1 Bacteroidales bacterium
GCCATCAACGAAGCCCACTCTTACCGTACCATTGGTAATGTTTTTGGCGACTACCGCATACTTCCCAACCTTACTTTCAGCACCAAATGGGGGTTTGACTATCTGAGTCTCCGCGAGCACAGCTACGACCCCACCACCACAAGGCAGGGAGCAAGATCCAATGGAATTGGTATTGCAGCACAGAACAATGTGCTCAACATTGTTTCCAACAACACGTTAAGGTACAATACCTCATTTGCAGATATGCACAACCTCAACCTGCTGGCAGGTTACTCATTTGAAATTTTCCAGAGAAGAAATCTCTTTATGAGAGGAGTGGATTTCCCCAACGAATTTTTTGAATACCTGGCAGAAGCGGGCACCATTTCTGACGCTTATGCAAGGTCGCTCAACAGAGGTATGAACTCTTACTTTGGACAGGTGCGTTACAATTATGACTACCGGTACATCTTTACTGTAACGGCCCGCTATGACGGTTCCACCAAATTCAGCGAAAACAACCGTTATGGTTTCTTCCCTGCCGCATCTGCTGCATGGAGAATGTCGGAAGAGAACTTCTTTAAAGCCCTCAATACTCCTGTTAATGAGTTTCGCTGGAGAGTGAGTTACGGCATTACAGGGAATGACGGAATTCCTGATTTTGCTTACCTTGCCCTTTTTGGCGGGGGGTCCAACTACCTTGGCCAATCAGGAATTTACCCATTGAGTCTTCACAATCCCGACCTGAAATGGGAAACCACATACCAGTTTAATGCAGGTGTAGATGTTGGTTTTTGGAACGACAGGCTGGAAGTTTCTGTGGACTACTATAACAATCAGACCAAAGATTTGCTGTTCAGCCGTCCTATCTCAATGACTGCAGGTTCATCGAGCATTACCTCCAATATTGGCGAGCTTGAAAACAAAGGGATTGAGCTGAGTATCAAAACCCTCAATTACGAAACCAACGATTTTAGCTGGACTTCATCTTTCAACATTTCCCGCAACCGCAACAAGGTACTCTCTCTTTACAAAGACCAGCCCCTTGATAATATCGGAAGAGGAAGCAACAGCGTTAGAGTAGGAGAACCCATAGGTATCTTTTACGGATTTAACAGCCTGGGTGTTGACCCCTCCACAGGCGACATGGTCTTTGAAGATGTAAACAACGATGGTGTGATTGACGCAAGAGACCGCACCAAAATCGGAGATCCCAACCCTGATTTTACAGGAGGTTTCGGAAACATCGCTACATTGAGAAACTTTGAACTCAATGTTTTCCTGCAGTTTTCTTATGGCAACGACATTTTCAACGGTACACGCATCTTTATCGAATCCATGAAAGGAAGCGACAACCAAACCATAGCTGTACTTGACAGGTGGCGCGAACCGGGTGATGAAACCCACATTCCCAGGGCAACAGGCCGCGACCCCAACAACAACAACAGGATATCCTCACGCTTTATTGAAGACGGTTCTTACCTGCGCATCAAAAACGTTTCCTTATCCTACAACCTTGGCCAGTCGCTGGTGCAAAGAGCAGGCATGAGAAGTGCCAGAATATTTATAACCGGACAAAACCTGCTGACTTTCACCAATTACAGTGGCATGGACCCGGAAGTAAATTATGCGGGTCCTGCTAACCTTGTCCTGGGTACCGACTTCTTTACGTATCCGCAGGTTAGAACAGTCTCCGTGGGAATTAACTTAGGACTTTAAAAATTTAAAAGATATACCATCATGAAGAAATTATTATATATAACCGCGATATTCGCATTCCTGTGGGTTTCCTGCGATATTCTGGATGTAAATCCGCAGCATTCTATCCCTGCAGATGCAGCTATCAACAACAGAAACGATGTCATCAGGGCCATCAACGGCTGTTATGATGCATTCCAGGCTGCGGGTTATTATGGCCGCAACTATATTGCTGTTGGCGACCTTTCAGCAGACAATCTTATCTGGTCGGGAACAACCGCCGGGTACAACCAGATCGACAACAACAGCATTCTCTCCGACAATGTTGTTGTGGAAGGAATCTGGGCGAGTATCTATTCAGCGCTCAACAGGGTTAACAATGTTTTGGATCGGGTTCCGGAAATCAATGACTCCAATTTCAGCCAGCAAGAAAGGGATGAAATCATGTCTGAGATGTATTTCCTGCGGGCATTGGCACATTATGACCTGATGAGGCTTTTTGGAGGAGTTCCCCTGCGTACACGAGCAGCAAGACCCACGGAAGAAGACCTTAACATATCCCGCTCTTCCATGGAAGATGCTTTTGATCAGATTTTTGAAGATCTGGAATCTGCTGCAGCACATATTACCGGCACCATCGTAAGAGGAAAAGCATCCGAAGCAGCAGTGCATGCGCTCAAAGCACGTGTAAGCCTGCATTATTACTATTTCAACCCGGCTCAGAATTCTGCTTTTCTTGAGGCAGCTCGCAATGCTGCTACCAAAGTCATCAACGAATTCAATCTGTCACTGGAGAGTGATTTTGCGTATTTGTTCAGCGGCAACAATAACACCGAATCCATTTTCGAGATTGAGTTCAATGAACAGGACAGAAACCGACTGGCAGAATATTTCCTCCCCACAGCCATAAGTGGAAGATATGAATTTGCTCCTGACAGCACGCTTGTTGAAAATTATGAGCCGGCTGACACAAGACTGGATGCTTCGATAGCTTTTGCCAGCGGAGCACCTTACGCCATTAAATACAGCGATATTGAAACGGGTACCGACAATGTTTACGTTTTCAGACTTGCAGAGATGTACCTTGTCAGGGCAGAAGCCAATGCATTGCTCAATGAGGATGCCTCCATTATCCTGGACGATCTGAATGCTGTAAGAGAAAGAGCTGAGCTTGACCCCTCCAGCACAACAAATCCAGAGACTTTGCTTCTTGAAATTGAAGAGCAGCGCAGGCTGGAATTTGCTTTTGAAGGGCACCGCTGGTTCGATCTGGTAAGAACAGGAAGAGCTGTGGATGTACTGGAAGGAATTACCAACACCAATCAGACCCTGTTCCCCATTCCATTGAATGAAATTCTTGCCAATGACGCCATTGGTGAAGAAGATCAAAACCCGGGTTATTAATCAAGCTAAAAACACAACGCCTGAAACCTTCTGCCTGATACAGGGGATGTATCCTGAAAAAAAGCAACAGAAGCAAAGGCTTTAAAAAACAACACATTATGAAATATTTTACAGACATAAAAAGACTATGGCTCTTGCCGGGAGTATTGGCATTACTCCTTTCAGCCTGCGAGTCAGATGAGGTTTCTATTCCCACAGCCAGCACCCAGGCAATGTTTGAATATACATTCGACCTGTTTACCGATCCTGAAACCGGCAGTGTGTTTTACGAAGTAACGTTTACCAACAATTCGCTCAATGCTGCAGCATCTCACTGGGACTTTGGTAATGGTGATACCTCACAGGAAGAAAACCCGGTGTATACCTATACTGAGAACGGCATTTTTGATGTCACACTTACGGTAACTCCCATGGCGGATCAGGAAGGGCTGCATTACAATCACCTCAGTGCCTCTGAAAGGCTGGTGCTGGTACCCACCATTTTCCAGGAAGGTTTTGATGATCCTGGCCTGGAAGAAAACTTCCCACCCGAGGGCTGGCTGCTCATCGACAATGATGGCGATGGTCACAACTGGTACTGGGATGAGTTTGAAGGGGAATTTTACATTCTCTCCAGATCCTGGTTATCCGGTACCGGCCCCCTGACCCCTGACAACTGGATTGTAACCCCATCTATTGACCTTACAGAAATAACAGGCGGAGTCTCACTGCAGTTTGATGTTACCCCTACGGCCAACACTCCTGACTACCGTACTGAAAACTACAGTGTAATGGTTTCTGCTACCGGAACCAATCCGGAAGACTTCACGGAGGTATTTAATGAAAGACTGCAGCCGGATATGGAGAA
>SLPR01000321.1 GCA_007131895.1 Bacteroidales bacterium
CATGCCGAATCGCAGTACCAGGGAAACAGCTCACTTGAGGACGGGCTCGTCTGGCTCACCAACGGCGCTCATCTGGAGGGCCGAAATGAAGTCCATGACAATTTTGTGACCATAATTGAAACACCGGAACCTGAAGAAAATCCAATACGGACCTGTAAAACATTCTGATTTGCTCCATGTGGTATAGTTTTTAAAATGGGAAAAATACCGGTATCATAAAAGTAGCAATAATCCAGAAAATGAGATTGAGAGGTCCCCCGACTTTCACAAAATCCATAAATTTATAGTTGCCGGTTCCATAAATCATGGTGTTGGTCTGGTATCCGATAGGGGTCATAAAGCTTGATGAAGCTGCAAAAGTTATGGCCATGAGAAACGGACGGGCATCTACCTCCATCGCAACAGCTGCAGCTATGGCAATGGGAGCCAGCAATACAGCACTGGCATTATTGCTCATAGATTCAGTCATGATACTGGTTATAAGGTATAGAACCGAAACAATAGCAATTGGTCCTAATGAGCCAACAATATCGATGAGAAAGTTGGAAATGAGCTGGGCTGCCCCGCTTTTGTCAAGGGCAACTCCAAGGCTCATGGCACCTGCAAGAAGGAAGATTACTTTCCAGTCAATGGCTTTATAAGCTTCCTCCATACTGATGCAATTGGTAAGAATAAGAAATATACACCCTACCAGGGCAGCTACCATAATGGGCATGATGTTCAGTGAAGCTGCCACTATTATCCCCACAATGGTTGCGGCAACAATAAAAATCTTCTCTTTTTTAAACTCAGGAAATCCAACCTCAGAAACAATAAGAAAAGTATTGCGCCCATGTAGCTGCAATTGTCTGAGAAAGTCGAGTCTATCCTTGCGAACCTCTATCAGAAGTGTGTCTCCTGAGCGTAAAACAGTATTGGCAACTTTTTCTCTCATAATTTCTCCCCGGTGTCTTATGGCAAGCACAGTGGCACCATATTTCTGGCGAAAAGAAATCGCCTTGACCGTTTTTCCTTCAAACTCACTATTGGTGGCAATCACTGCTTCAACCAATATTACCTCGTCATTTTGAATATCGTTGTCTCCAAACTTCATGTCAGTCTTAAGAGCGATCCCCTCCCTTTCCTTCAGTTCTTTTATCCGTTGTAAATCGCATCGTACTTTAAGGATGTCGCCTGATTTCAGCACCATTTGTTCGCCAGGCATAAAGTATTTTACTTTATCCCTTGATACTTCCAGAATATCAATATCGAGTAATTTTTTTAAAGGGCTGTCTTTTATGGTTTTTCCCACAGAAGGTGCCCTCTCCAGTAATATTATTTCGGTGAGATAATCTCCCATACCAAACTTTTTCACCAAATCCCCACCATTTCCTCTGTTGGGGATAAGCCTGATGCCAATCAACATCATGTAAACAATACCTACGATAAAGAAAATCAGGCCAAGTTTTGACATTTCAAACATGGAGAATGGCTCAAGTCCATTGTCCGCAGCAATACCACTCACAAGGATGTTGGTAGAGGTGCCAATTAAAGTGCAGACCCCCCCAAACATGGAGGCAAAAGACAAAGGCATCAGCATTTTTCCCAGGCTATGTCCCGATTTGATAGCTGCCCCTGCCAAAATGGGAATAAATATAGCCACCACAGGGGTGTTGTTGATAAAGGCAGAAATGGCTCCTACCACAGCCATGGTGGTGAAAATCGCCAGCCAGAAATTATACTGAAACAAGGTGGCCAGTTTGTTGCCTATACCCACAACAGCTCCCGATTTAAAAAGAGCCGCACTGAGAATAAACATAGATGCAACCGTAATGGTGGCGGAATTGCTGAATCCGGAAACGCCCTGCTCAGGAGTAATTATGCCGGTTACTATCAGAATCGCCATAATCAGCAGTGCTACCACATCTACCGAGAGCTTTTCTGTTGCAAACAACACAATTGCCAATACGAGTACTACAAGTACTATAATGATTTCCAGCGTAAACATAACCTGTCCTGTTTATTGAGTTTGTCGCTTTTACGGCAAATCAAAAATAATGTTTATTGCGAGAAATAAGACCAAAAAGATGTGAAGTTGGCTGAAAAAAAGAAAAAACGGCTTAAACCATAAGGTAAGCCGTTTTTACTAGTGGGTAAGGGGGTATGGATTTCTACTGTTCTTCCATCTGAAGCAAATGCAAAACCATGTTGTCTGATATTTTTTTCAGCAGAAAGTACATTCGGTATGATTTTCCGTCTTTTGCCGCATAGGTGCCGATAACGTAAACTGACCCGTCTCTTTGGGGCCTTTGATGGTGAACGGAAAAGGATGCAACGGGGTTGCGCGAAAAAAAGTTGCGCAGAATCAGCTCTGCCTGGTTGCGGCTGTATGTGCCTTCGTTGCCGGGTAGTTTCAGATCAACGGTGGAGCCAAAGTGTTTCGCCACATCGCGGGCATTGCCCGTGCGGATGGCTTCATTAATCTCTTTGGCAACATCTTCTGACTGGACTGACGCACCCATGTATAACGGGTTGAAAATCAACGCCAGAAATGTAATGAAAATAATTATCGATTTTTTGTTCATCTGTTTCGTTCTTTTGCAATGGTTTAGCAAAACCATTTATTAAAGTCAAAAACCAAACCAAACTCTCTTTATTTGCCTCCCGGTATGAAAAAAATGTTTGCACTGTAGCCCGGAGCCTTTGCTGATGTTATTGTCTGTTAAGATTTACAGCTCATTTTGTATAATCCCCTATGGGATAAAGGTAAAAAAAATTTGCTGACCAATATCAGCAAAAAAGCATTATTTTCGGGGTGTTCATGCAAAAACAGGTGAAATTACCCATTTTAATGGGTACGCTGTTTTTCTTTTTCCGGAATGCATATCCCTTATTGCGCCGCCATTGGGAATGAAGAAAAAGAGATCATAAGCAACTGTAAATACAACCATAATCAAATGAAGATTACTTTATTAACTGTAGGCAAAACCGACCAGGGCTTTCTCAAAGAAGGAATTGTGGAATATATAAAAAGGCTAAAGCATTATGTTTCCTTTGAGGTGAAGGAAATCGCAGCCCTGAAAAAAACATCGGGCATGTCGCCTGATGTGGTAAAACAAAAGGAGGCTGAGCTAATTTCCAGACATCTGGAAAAAGCCGATTGTCTTGTTTTGCTGGATGAAAGGGGTCAGGAATTTTCTTCAGTTGGGTTTTCCGGGTTTCTGCAAAAACGCATGAACAGTGGGGTGAAGGAAATCGTCTTTGTGGTGGGCGGGGCATGGGGCTTTGCTGATACACTCCACCAAAAAGCCCATTTTAAAATAGCTCTATCAAAAATGACCTTTTCCCACCAGATGGTGAGGCTGTTTTTCGTAGAGCAGCTTTACCGCGCCCTTACCATTTTGAAAGGAGAAAGCTACCATAATGAATAAAAAAAATCCGAAGTTCTGACCCCAGGGTTTTGGATTAGACAACCGGGATTGGAACTTCGGAAAGATGTTGGCTGGGAGGGTGCTTACGAATCCATTTCCTTCGCACAGGCAATGGAAGCAATGGTGCCATCGCCCACAGCAGTGGTAATCTGCCTGTATTTTTTACTGATTACATCGCCTACGGCATACACACCCGGAATGCTGGTGCGCATCTCATCGTCCACTTTGATATATCCCCAGTCGTCAGTCTCAATAGGATCTTTTACAAAATCGGTATTGGGCTTCATCCCCACAAAAACAAACACACCATCGGTTTCAATTTCTTTGAGCTCGCCACCCTTCAAATCCTGCACCTTTACAAGCATTTTGGTTGAACCGTTTTTGTAAAATCCGCGTGGCTCATGCTCGAGCAGAACATTGATTTTGGGATCAGCATAGCAACGTTCCTGAGCCGACTTGTTGGCTGTAAGTTGCGGAAGCTGTTGTATCATGGTGATTTTTGAAGCAAACCTGGTAATAAATTCTGACTCCTCTACTGCCGTGTTGCCTCCTCCAATAATTACTACCTCTTTATCGTGATAGTATTTGGCATCGCAGGTGGCACAATAGGAAATCCCCTGTCCGTAGTATTCTTTTTCCCCGTCAATGTTCAGGTAACGCGGAGATGCACCGGTTGAGATAATGATTTTTTTGGCTTTGATGGTTTCATATCCATCAATTACCACTTCTTTGTTGACCAGATCTACCTTGTTCACATCCACTGCAACCTTGAATTTTACTCCTGCTGCTTTGGACTGCTCGGCCATGTAATGTGAAAGCATGAAGCCTTTTTGCGGTTCAATGAACCCGGGATAGTTGGATACCTGGTGTGTGGTAGATACTTGACCCCCGGGCAAAGCCTGGTCAATGAGCATGGTGTCAACCTTGGCCTGCGCCAGGTAAATACCTGCTGCCATGCCCCCGGGACCCGCACCCAAAACGATTACATCCGTATGGGTTACCACCGGCTTTATTTTACTCCTGATTTCTTCTGCTTTCTCATGGGGTAACAAAGCGGTAAGATTTTTTATAATATCTGACTTTTTTACTCCACCCATAAGTCTGTCTCCGGTTTCTATTCCGTTTTTATAAAAAATCAGAGTGGGTGAAGATTTTACTCCCAATTCCTCGGAAATCTCCCGGTTACCTTGTCTGAATATCTTAACAAACCGTACATCTTCGCCGTAGAATTCTGCCACTGAATCAAGTTTGGGAGCCAGTGCTTCGCAGGGAGGACACTCCGTAGAATAAAAGTCGAGTACCAAATTTTCGTGTGCCTGTAATTCTTTTTCTAATTCTTGTTGTTGGATTTCTGTTAACATGATGATTGCTTTTTTTTAACGCAGATTACCCATTGCTTTATTGAGTCATTGGGAAAACTGCCTGGTAAATATGATTGATTGTTTATGTATTCAAATATTTAGATGTAATGATAATCAAATATATTGCCAGAAAATTTCAGTGACATTTTGGCATGGTAAAAAAATATGAACGAAAATTCGAACAATTTTGGGTTGTTTTTTATTTAAATGGATTAAAACCATTACAAAACCGGGAAAAAACAAAATCAAACCTGATTTTTCCTCTTTTTCTCACTGATGTTTGCTAAATTTAATAGATGGTTTAATCAAAAATCAAAAAACACACTATGATTAGAAAAGTTCTGGTTGCCAACAGGGGCGAGATAGCAGTAAGAATCATGCGCTCGTGTCGTGAAATGGGCATCCGCACTGTAGCAGTATATTCTGATGCAGACCGAAAGGCCATGCACGTAATCTATGCAGACGAGGCCTACCACATTGGGGCATCTCCTTCATCGGAGTCCTATCTCAACATGGACAAGATACTGGAAGTTGCCCAAAAAAGCAAAGCAGATGCCATTCATCCCGGCTATGGTTTTTTATCGGAAAATGCTGTTTTTTCTGAAAGATGCCAGCAAGTCGGGATTAAATTTATCGGCCCGCAACCCTACGCCATATCGCAGATGGGCGACAAAATTACCGCACGCAAAACGATGATAGCTGCCGGAGTGCCCGTAGTGCCTGGCACAGAATCTGCCATTGCCTCAGAAGAAGAGGCACTTAAAACGGTGGCGAAAATAGGGCTGCCAGTCATGGTCAAAGCTTCTGCCGGAGGAGGCGGAAAAGGAATGAGGCTGGTGAAGAATGAAAAAGATATCACAAGTTCAGTGCGTGCCGCCCGCTCCGAGGCCAAATCTGCCTTTGGTGACGATGCTGTTTATATCGAAAAATATATTGAGTCTCCCCATCACATTGAGTTTCAGATCCTGGCAGATCAGCATGGCAACGTTATTCATCTTTTTGAAAGGGAATGCTCAGTGCAAAGACGCCATCAGAAAATCATTGAAGAAACCCCTTCACCCATCCTTACTCCTCAGATTCGCGATGAAATGGGTAAAGCTGCGGTAGCGGCAGCCAGGGCTGTTAATTATGAAGGTGCCGGAACCATAGAGTTTATTGTGGACAATCAGCTCAACTATTATTTCCTTGAAATGAATACCCGCCTGCAGGTGGAGCATCCCATCACCGAAAGGGTAGTAGGTGTAGACCTGGTGAAAGAGCAAATCAATATCGCATCTGGAAAAGTACTTACCCTGAAACAGGAAGACCTCCAGCAAAATGGTCATGCCATTGAGTGCCGCGTTTACGCAGAAGATGCTAACAATAATTTCATGCCTGCTCCCGGAAAAGTTACCCATATCACCATTCCTTATGGCGTGGGAGTAAGGGTGGATGGATATATTTACGAAGGGTTTGAAATCCCTATTTATTATGACCCCCTTATTGCCAAGCTTATCGTGTGGGGGCGCAACCGGGAAGATGCCATTGAGAGAACCATCAGGGCGCTTCAGGAATTTAAAATTACAGGGGTGAAAAATTCCCTCAACTTCCTGGAAAACATCATGACAGCCCCGGATTTTGTGAAAGGGAACTATACCACCCACTTTATTGATGAAAATATTGGTCACCTGCTCAGCCATGATGCCTGCGAAGGAGAATGTGAAGATATGGTGGTAATTGCAGCCCTTCTTGAATACCTCTATCGCATACGCAAGGCCTCTCCCAAAGAAATGACCACAATGAAAAACAACTGGAAAGATTACAGCCGAATCAGAAGTGTTTTGAAACTTTAAACCCGCAATCCAATGTCATACGAAGTAAAAATTAACAACCGTACTGCCAATGTTGAACTCATCCAGTGGGAGGGTTCTTATGTTAGCATAAAGGTGGACGGCAAAACCTATAACCTGGATTTTGAAAAAGTAAACCAGGGTATTTTTTCTATCCTGCACAACCACAAGTCTTACAATATTGAACTGATTCCGGGTGAAAATGTGAAAAAATACACTGTGAACACTTATAAGGACACTTACGAAGCCGAGATAATAGATGCGGAATCCAAATACCGTGCTTCCCGCATGGCCGGCTTAAAAGAGGAGGGTGAGAACACCATTGTAGCTCCCATCCCGGGCAAGGTGGTGAAAATCCCTGTGTCTGTTGGCGATACTGTAGAAGCAGGACAAACCCTGGTGATTTTTTCTGCCATGAAGATGGAAAGTGAATTCAAATCCAAAAAAGATGGGGTGGTAAAAGAGATACGGGTGAAAGAGGGTGATATCGTGGAGGCAAAGAAGGTAATGGTAGTAGTGGAATAAGAAACCTCAGAGGCAATATTGCTCCACACATAGGCGCAAGTCTTGTACCCTTTACTCAAACATTAACCTTTCTCAGATTAGGAAACCTTAAGCCTGGACTCTTCATGAATTTCCAATCAAAATGAATGAAAGACGGAATACATAGAATTGTAAATAATCTTTAAATACTTTGCGCTTTTGCGTGAGGCTTTAAAAACATTAAAAAAATGGATACAAAACAAAAGATCGATAAACTTACCGAAATGCATAAAGCCGCTGAACTGGGAGGCGGGCAGGAAAAGATTGACAAGATACATGCTTCGGGGCGCAAAATTGCCCGTGAGCGCATCAAAGATTTGCTGGATCCTGACACCTTTGTGGAGATAGACAAGTTTGTAGCCACCAACAATCCCGATTTCAATACGGAGAAGATTCCCGGAGACGGTATTGTAACCGGCTATGGCAAGATTGACGGTCGCCTTGTGTATGTGTTTGCACAGGATTTTACAGTTTTTGGCGGCTCGCTCAGTCGGGCCAATGCCAACAAAGTAATCAAAATCATGGACCTGGCCGTGCGAAACGGAGCTCCCATCATCGGGCTCAACGACAGTGGGGGGGCACGTATCCAGGAAGGGGTGGAAAGCCTGGCCGGGTATGGAGATATTTTCATGCGCAATGTGCGCTCCAGCGGGGTAGTTCCTCAAATCAGTGCCATTCTGGGGCCCTGTGCCGGAGGGGCCGTGTATTCTCCCGCCATCACTGATTTTATTTTCATGACCCGCAAAACAAGCTATATGTTTGTTACCGGGCCTGATGTTATCAAAACCGTAACCCACGAAGACGTTACCAAGGAAGACCTGGGAGGCGCCATGACCCACAACTCCAAAAGTGGTGTGGCCCATTTTACCGCCGATGATGACGAGCAGGCCATGATGATGATTCGTGAACTGATGAGTTATCTCCCTTCTAACAATATGGAAGATCCACCGGTGAAACCTTGCACCGATTCTCCCCTGCGCGAAGAACTCAAACTGCGCGACCTTGTGCCCTCCGACCCCAACAAACCCTACGATATGATGGAAATCATCACTGCCGTAGCCGACGATTACAACTTCTTTGAAGTGCAGCCCCATTATGCACAAAACATTATTATAGGATTTGCCAGGTTTAATGGAAAATCAGTGGGTATAGTGGCCAACCAGCCCGCCATGCTTGCCGGAGTGCTCGATATTGCCGCCTCCCTCAAAGCTGCCAGGTTTGTAAGGTTTTGTGATGCATTCAATATTCCCATCATCACTTTCTGTGATGTGCCAGGATTTTTGCCCGGCGTAGATCAGGAGCTGGGGGGTATCATCAAGCATGGTGCGAAGCTATTGTATGCATACGCCGAAGCTACCGTGCCCAAAATTACCGTTATCACCAGAAAATCCTATGGTGGCGCATACGTGGTGATGGCCAGCAAACACCTTGGTGCCGATGTCAACTATGCCTATCCCACAGCCGAAATTGCAGTAATGGGCCCTGAGGGGGCAGTAAATATCATTTACCGAAACAAACTCAATGACGAGGAGAAATTAAAAGCTACAGAAGAATACCGTGAGAAATTCTGCTCTCCCTACAAAGCGGCAGAATCCGGGCATATCGACGAAATTATCTATCCACGTCAGACCCGGCTGAAACTTATCCAGGCGCTGGAAATGACCGAGAACAAAAGGGAAATCACCCCTGCCAAAAAGCATGGGAATATTCCTTTGTAATCGTTTGTATGTTGTGCTTCCAAGACAAATTTGCAAATATTAAGCATGTTTTGAAGGTTGAACTAAAAATATTTCTAATTTTGCAGACCTGCTAAAAAGGCAGGCCATGCATCGGGACGTTAGCTCAATGGGTTTAGAGCGTCCCGATTACAATCGGGAAGGTCACTGTTTCGATTTTTTGTTCTTATAATCACTAATGGGATGTTAGCTCAGTTGGTTTAGAGCGCATGCTTGACAGGCATGAGGTCACTGGTTCGATTCCAGTACGTCCCACATTCAAAATGAAAAGACTGATTGCTCAAGAGCAATCAGTCTTTTTTGTTTAAGCAAAAATTTAAATAGTTCTATTGGTTATATCGCTTATACTATAACTTTGGTCGAAAAATAATGCCATGCACTCGTTGCATATTTGTATAATATTTCTATATTTGTTGTGAAAATAATTCACATTTTGCGGCTTTTACTTGTTCTTGCACTGCTGTTGCGTACCTGAAACCATAAACGGTTTATCTGCATTTGTTGAAGACAAGCATAAATGTGTTTGATAGTTTTAGTTCAAAATGGTCTGTGCAGGGACAGGCATTGGTTCAATTAATTAAACCTTAAACACAAATGATTATGAAAACAAAAGGAGTTATTGCCAGTTCAATGGTGCTGGCGGGTAGTTTGTTGACCACATACAATGGTGTAGGAAGAGGCTTGGCAGCAACAATAGTTGCGCTCATTGGCTTTGTAATATTTATGATAGGTTTGAGCAGGTTTAAGCCAGAACTGGATGAAAAAGGAAAGGGAGCAATAGGTCTGCTCTTTATCGCTGCAATTATTGGTATAGTTGCCATGTTCTTTGGTTTGTTGCCTGTGATTGGCGGTATTCTTTCCTTTATCATACTGATTGCTGTGGTTGTATTGCAAATCATAGGTTATACCAGGCTTAAGGGGTCAGCTACCATTGGAATGGAGGGAGCCAGTGGTGCCAATCTTTTGTTATTTTCCATTGTAGTACTTTTTGTAGGGGCAATTTTTGGCCTTATACCCGGGCTGGGCAGGTTTATTGAGCCCTTGTTTGCATTGGGAGCATTGTTTATGATAGTGTTTGGTTGGTTGCGCGTTCAAAAAGGGTTTATTGGTGAAACCACCATGAATGCCCACTCCATTTCCTATATACTGGCCGGAATGCTATTGCAGCTGGGAAGCACAGCAGCATCAGGCTGGGGAACATCTGTTGCTGCTGGTCTGGGTTTTGTTATGTTTCTGATGGGTTTAACCAAATTGAGAGATACTCTTGACCAAAAGGGAAAAGCAGCCGTACAACTGATATTGATCGCAGTATATATTGGTTTGGCCGCTTCTGTTATTGATTTTTTTGCCTCTCTTTCCGTGCCGGACCCCGCTACTTTTTTCAAAGCTCCCGAACCCACTATATGGGAAAGGATAGCTTCCCTTGCCTTTATCGCCTCCTTTGTAGTAAGTTTGATCGGGTTTATAAAGTTTAAAGAATCAGAGTTGCTGGATGATAATGGAAAGAGTGGAGTAAATATGATTATCATTTCGATGGGCCTTGCAATAGCTGCCAGCATTTTTACCGGGCTTCTGCCCTTTGGAGGCGGCTTTATTGCCACAGTTTTTGGTATTGCAGGTTTATTCCTGGTGCTGTTTGGCTGGTTAAATATCCAGGAAGCACTTGCTGAAAAAATATAATTTGCTGTTTTTATTTTTGAAATTGACTTATTACCTGTGTTCCACTTTGGTTATTAAAAACGATTGAGTGGGGCACAGGTAACATTTTTATTGCACCCTGATAGCCGTTTTTTATAGCGGTTAGCATTTTGTAGCGAATAAAAAGGAATTGTGTGATTTAAAACAATTATTTTTAAGCCCGAAAAAGATTAAATCTCATGGGAGATCTTAACAGTGTTCTCGATTTTATGAAACTGGTGGTTGTAACAACCGTCAGCCAACTTATCTGGTTGCTGGGTTTGCTTTTTGTTTTTGGTTTGATTTTGTATGTTTTTGCTCGTTTTACCCGTCTTACTTATGTAAAGTCGGTTGGTCACAAAATGGATGTGATATTTACCGGATGGATTGGAACACCTGTACATGAACTGGGGCATGCCATTTTTTGCATTATTTTCCGGCATCGGATTATAGAGATGAAGCTCTACACTCCCAATTCCACTGACGGTACTCTGGGATATGTGCACCATGCCTATAATCAGAACAGCACATATCAAAGAATCGGTAATTTTTTTATTGGAGTAGGGCCTATTATTTTTGGTGCAATGGTGTTGTATGCTGCTCTTTATTATTTGATTCCAAACAGGGAGACGATATTCTCTGACATAGAGGCACAAAGTCAGACCCTGGTGGCAGGAGTGCAGGGCGATTATTCCGGCGCACTGAGCTCAATCCGGGCTACTACACTAACTACCCTGTTCACCCTTTTCAATACAGGCAACTTCAGTGATTTCAGGTTCTGGATTTTCCTGTACCTTGCCATTTGTGTTGCTTCACATATGGAATTGAGTCCTCCGGACATAAAGGGGGCCACAGGAGGGTTAATCTCTCTTGTGCTCTTTTTGCTGTTTGTCAATTTGCTTATATTGGGGCTGGAAGCTACCGGAATAAGTGCCGGGTTTGGCACTTGGTGGAATTATATCAAACTGGAAAACTACGCTGCGGGAATCAACAAATGGGTGGGAACCTTTGGTGCATTGTTTGTTTTTGCCTCCATCATCTCGGGGCTCAATTTTGTAGTTTCCTATATCCTTCTCTCCCTGTATAATATTATAAAGGGAAAAGGTTTGATCAATCCTGCATGGTAGCTTTAGTTTGGCTTTCCTGAAAAAAATTCCGTCCCGGTCAGTTGCTGTGTTATGAAATAATCGTTTGCTCAGGTAACCTGCTATTATTGAGTTCGTTTGGCCCAGGTTATTTTTGAGAACACGGTACTTATGTGAAGCACAACTGTAATCCTTGTTTAAACCCTATCAGCTTTAGCAGCATTTTGTCAGGAAGATTTCATCATTGTAAGACAAACCCGGGCCCTTTCAATGGCATCTTCAATATTTACACATACATTCTCAGGGCCTATACGGTCAATGATTTCATTCTTTTTCAAGGTAAGGTAAGGTTCTGGAGGAATGCCACAAAGAATTACATGAATATGGCTGTTGCGGCATCTTACCAGGAAGCTGTTGAAGTTTTTCAATCCGGTGGAGTCGATAAAGGGCACACGACTCATCCGTAAAATCCTGACTCTGGGTTTTTGGTGAAGTTCTTTTTCCACCTGCTCAAAGCGGTTAGCGATACCAAAGAAGAATGGACCCTTGATTTGAAACACTTCTACCCCTTTAGGCACATCCAGTAGTTCATCATGCGTATCCTCCTGCATGTATGATTTCTCGTCTTCCACTTCTTCATTGATTACCTGTATGTCAGATGTCTCGGATACCCTTTTTACAAAGAGAAACGCTGCCAGTACCAGTCCGAACTGGATAGCGACACTAATATCCAGAAACACGGTAAGGAAGAATGTTACCAGCAAAACGGTAATTTCACTTTTGGTGTGGTTAAATATGCCTTTAAAAGATCTCCATTCACTCATGTTGTATGCCACCACGAATAAGATCCCTGCCAGGGTGGATAAGGGGATGAGTTTGGCCATTTTGCCCAAAAAGAGCAGTACCATTAAAATGAACAGTGAATGAATGATTCCGGAAATGGGGGTCCTTCCTCCGTTTCTAACATTGGTCATTGTGCGGGCTACTGCACCACATGCCGGAATAGCTCCAAAAAGGGGGGCAAGCATATTGGCAATGCCGTGTGCCATCAACTCTGTGTCCGGGCGGCTGCGACGCCCTGTAGCGCCATCTGATACCATCATTGACATGAGGGACTCAATGGATCCCAGCATGGCAATGGTAAATGCCGGCACTATAAGAAGCCGGAAAGTATTAAAATCAATCCAGGGCATGGAGGGTTTGGGAATGGTTGCGGATAATTCACCAAATGTGCTCCCGATGGTTTCTACCGGGAGGTTGAAAAAACCTGTAAGGGCTGTGGTCAATACTATGGCAATCAGGGTGCCTGGTATCTTTCTGTTTAGCTTACTCCCGTAAACAGAAACCACAATCGTAAGCAATCCTAAGCCCACCGCGTATAAGTTGGTGGTATGAAAGTTTGAAAAATAGTAAACCAGTTTGTCTGCAAAATCTGCCGGGAGAACATCCCCCGTCATACCAAAGAAGTGCTTTACCTGGGTAGAGAAAATAATCACCGCAATGCCACTGGTAAAGCCAATGGTAATGGGGTAGGGCATAAACTGGATTATTTTTCCCAATTTTAGCAGACCCATTCCCAGCATCATCACTCCTGCCATAAAGGTTGCCAGCAGCAACCCTTCCAGCCCAAACTGTTCTATAATACCGTACAACACAACGATGAAAGCTCCTGTAGGACCGGCAATCTGTACACGGCTTCCTCCGAAAAAGGATATAAGAAAACCTCCGATAGCAGCAGTAAGCAAGCCTTTTTCCGGAGCAACCCCCGAAGCGATAGCAAAAGCTATAGACAATGGCAGGGCAACTATTCCTACAATAATGCCTGAACTAAGATCGGCCACAAAAGTCTGGCGATCATAATTCCTGATGGTATCAAATAGTTTTGGTTTAAAGTTGATCTTTTTCATTATCATTAAGCAATTCAACCAGTTTTTTTGTCAGTGTTCTTCTCGAATACTTGTTAATTTCGTGTGTGTTGGGTTTGTGGTTTTGCTTTTCATTAATGATTTGGTTGATATAGGCTGCGATGGCCGGGGAGTCGTGATAGTCGAACATAACTCCTGATCGGGTTTCTGTCAAAATCTTTGCTGCATCTCCGTTTGTTGGGCCTATGCCAAGTATGGGCCGTTGGGTAGCCATGTATTCAAAAAGCTTTCCGGTAAGAATTCCTTCGTTTTGTTCGATCTGTGGTATCACCAGTAGCAGTATGTCGGATTTTTTCATATGCCAAATGGCTTCATCATGAGTCACATGGCTGGTAAAAGAAACCTCATGCCTGAAATGACTGGTAAGCTCATTTTTCCATTTGGGGCAAATGCTCCCCACAAAATGTATTTTGAGTTTTTTCCCTTTATACGATTTTATCTCTTTTGCCGCGTTGATAAAGCCGGTTAGGTTGTAATCATCATTGAGGGTTCCGGTATAAGTAATTGTAAAGAACTGCTTGTCAGGTGAAGCTGGCTCACCTGCAAAATCATCTTCATCAAAACCATTATGTAAAACTACAGGAGGATGTTTTTGAGGATCTTCTATCTTCTCTGCAAAAAGTTTTCTTATGGGTTCGCTTACCGTGATTACCAGATCCGCATTGTTCAGAACAAGCTTTTCCAGTTTGAGATCCTTTCTTTTTGTCATAGTAAGGTGCAACATCTTCTTGTAGTAAAAGATGTCGGTCCAGGGATCGCGCAAATCGGCAATCCACCTGATATGTGGAAATCGCTTCTTTAACTCAAGGCCTGCCAGTTGCGTGGAGTGGGGGGGACTCGTAGTAATAAGAATCCTGATGTTGTACTCACGGATTAGCTTTGATGCCTGTGCAATGGCAAAGGGATTCCACCCTTTCCTTGCATCGGGGATAAAAA
>SLPR01000260.1 GCA_007131895.1 Bacteroidales bacterium
AAAATTCTTTCAAGTGTATTCCGGTAAATCAATTTTACTTGGTTTATTAGTAATTGCGGCCTCCTGTAATCCATCAACACAGGAAAGCAAGGAAAAAGAAACACCTTCAGTGTTCACCGAAAAATTGCTATCCGAAGGAGAAAAGCGTATTGACGTGTATTACTTCCATAACCGGATGCGATGCCCGTCCTGCATAGCCCTGGAAGAAACGGCACAAAAAACAATTTATACTTCTTACCCCGGAATGATAGAGCAAGGTAACCTTACCTTTCACATTTTATCGATGGATACTCCCCGCAACCAGTGGATCGCAGAGAAATACCAGGCTTTCGGACCCACGCTGATTGTTTCGAAGAAAAACGGGCAACAGGAGGAGGTAATTGATCTTACCGGTGATGGTTTTCGTTACGCCATGCGCGATGAAGCACGTTTTGCATCCATTATTAAAAACACTATCGAACAGGAATTTTAAAAGCTTTTTATGGAATTTTTATATGCTTTGTTAGACAACACCAACGTTCCCATTCTTTCGGCTTTTATCCTGGGGTTAATGACCGCCATCAGCCCTTGTCCGCTTGCCACCAACATTACTGCCACAGCCTACATCAGCAAAGATCTGAGCAACAAGAAGCGCATATTTTCCAATGGACTGTATTACACCCTGGGGCGCATCATCAGTTACAGTTTGCTGGGCCTAATCCTGTTTTTCGGGGCAGGGGTATTCGCTATTGGCTCTTTTTTCTCTGTGTATGGTGAATTGATTCTGGGGCCATTGCTTTTAATCATCGGCATTTTTATGCTTGATGTAATCAATTTCAGGATGCCCTGGGGCAAGGGATTAGGTTTTACCGATCGCATTGCCGCCAAAGCAAGTGGTGGAAGTTCGGGGGGTGCAATGGTGCTGGGGATGGTATTTGCACTGGCCTTTTGTCCCTACAGCGGGGTATTGTATTTTGGTATGTTAATACCCATGACAGTAGCCAGCACGTCAGGGTTGTTATTGCCACCGGTTTTTGCTTTTGCCACCGGCCTGCCTGTAATCATTATCGCCTGGTTACTTGCCTTCAGCGTTAGCGGGGTTGGAAGTTTTTACAACAAAGTGAAAACCTTTGAGTTCTGGTTTCGAAGAATCGCGGCAGTTGTTTTTATTATTGTTGGAATCTATTACACGGTTACCGTTTATTTCCTGAGATAGCCAAATCCGTAAAAGGAATACATACTCATCCTTTTCAAATACTCCTGGCGAAGCATAATCCCTGGCGATTTAGATTGTTTTTCATTATTGGATGATTTGTACTTCAAACAGATTCACTAAATTCGCACTGCCTAACCAAAATTGTATGTTATGAAGAAAGATGCTCTGATCAATATCTTGCTCTGGATTTCGCGCCTCCTGTTTGGCGTAATATTCATTTTCTCCGGGTTTGTCAAAGCCATTGACCCGCTGGGTTCTACCTATAAATTTCAGGATTACTTCATGGCTTTTGGCACCGAATGGCTTTTCCCCACCGCTTTACCCTTATCCATATTGATGAGTGGACTTGAGTTTGTAATCGGGTTTACGGTATTGCTGGGTATCAAAATGCGCTACAGTGCGTGGGGGGGATTGTTGTTCATGCTCGTTTTTACCCCCCTCACCCTTTACATCGCCATTTTCGAACCCGTTTCTGATTGTGGGTGTTTTGGCGATGCCCTGATCATCAGCAATTGGGCTACGTTCTACAAGAACATCTTTATCCTGGCTGCTGCCGTTTTCATCTTTTTCTATAAAGACAGGGTGAAACCGCTCTGGTCAGAAAAGAAAGACTGGTACCTGGTACTCCTGTTGTTTGTTTTTATTACCTGGCTTTCGGTGTATGGTCTCAGAAACCTGCCTGTCATGGACTTCCGTCCATGGAAAGTGGGCAACAACATTGCTGAGCAAATGCAACCCATTCAGGAAGAAATTGCAGAATTTTATTTTATCTACAGAAACACAGAAACGGGAGAGCAGAAAGAATTTGCTGTGAGTGACCTTCCTGCGGCAGAGGATGGTTGGGAATATGTTGACAGGAAAGAGATTATCATACAGGAGTATATTGAAGCTCCCATTGATGACTTTGTCATACAGGATGAATCGGGGTTTGATGTGGCCGACATTTACCTGGGCAATCCCGATTATCAGTTTTTGCTGATTGTGTATGATGTGCGACGCACAAATGAGAAGGCCTTTGCCATACGCATCAACGATTTTGCCGCCCGGGCTGAAGCCGATGATGTTTCTTTCATTGCCCTCACAGGCAGCTCACTGGACGATATTGATGTGTTCAGGCATCAGATCCAGGCAGCATATCCCTTTTACCAGTCTGATGCCATCAAGCTGAAAACCATTGTCAGGGCCAATCCCGGACTGGTGTTGATGAAAGACTGGGAGGTTATTGCCAAATGGCATCACCGGAATATTCCTTCCTATGAAGAGGCGAAGGAAAAATATATGAAGGAGTGACATTTTGTTGTTCTTTGAACCCTTAAAGACTGTTGTTGTATGGACAAAGAAGCCTTTCGCAAATATGGGCACGAGCTGGTGGACTGGATTGCAGAATACTATGAAACCATTGAAAAGTATCCTGTAAAGTCCAGATTAGGGCCGGGAGATGTGAAAAAACAATTGCCGGCTGTTGCCCCTGATAAAGGCGAAGCTACAGAGACAATCATTGACGATTTTAAACGCATCATCATGCCGGGCATCAGTCATTGGCAACACCCGGGATGGTTTGCCTATTTCCCGGCCAACAACAGCCCTGTATCGGTGCTGGCCGAAATGCTCACTGCCGGCCTGGGTGTGCAGGGGATGATTTGGGATACCTCACCCGCGGCTACCGAACTGGAGGAAGTGGTAATGAACTGGCTAAGAGATATGATTGGCTTACCGGCAGAATTCTCCGGTGTTATCCAGGATACCGCCTCAACAGCCACCTTGTGCGCTTTGCTCTCGGCCCGCGAAAAAATCACCGCCTTTGAAATCAATCAAAAAGGATTTGATAAAACCCTCAGAATTTACACCAGCTCCCAAACCCATTCCAGTATTGAAAAGGGGGTGAAAATTGCCGGCTTTGGCAGGCAAAACCTGGTGTATGTGGATGTGGATCAAAACTTTGCCCTGAAGCCCGATGTGTTGCAAAAGGCCATTGAGGAGGACTTGCAGAAAGGGTTTGTGCCCTGTTGTGTTGTGGCCACCCTGGGAACCACCTCTTCCATGGCGATGGATCCGGTGGAAGAAATAGCAGAAATATGCAGGCAATACGGGATATGGCTGCACGTGGATGCTGCTTTTGCCGGTACAGCCGCCATCGTTCCCCAATACAGGGAGTTTATGAAAGGGACGGAAAAAGCCGACTCCTTTGTTTTTAATCCTCACAAGTGGATGCTGACCAACTTCGATTGTTCGGCCTATTTTGTAAAAGAACCGGAGATACTTAAAGGCACCTTTTCAATCATGCCCGAATATCTCAAAACCGCAGCTGATGAAAAGGTGAACAATTACCGCGACTGGGGCGTGCCGCTGGGTCGACGCTTCCGCTCCCTGAAGCTCTGGTTTGTTATTCGCTATTACGGGCAGGAGGGCATTGCCGATATGGTGCGCAAACACGTTGGGCTGGCCGCTAAATTTGCCGGCTGGCTAAAAGAAAACCCTGATTTTGAAATTCTTGCACCTGTTAACCTTAGCCTGGTTTGCTTCCGGTATGTGAAGCAGGGATTCGACGATGCTACTCTAAATGAATTCAACAAGAATCTGCTGAAGCAAATCAACGCTTCCGGCGATGTATACCTGACCCACACCGTTTTGAACGGTAAATACTGCCTGCGGCTTTCTGTAGGGCAAAGAACCACTGAGGAAAGGCATGTGAGAAGGGTATTTGATTTGTTGATGACTTTTATTTCCTGACAGGCAGCTGATTTCATGAGAGGGGGGTGCACCGAAGCCACCAATATCCACTGCCATAAACCCAGTAGCCCTTTTCATTTTAGATTTCCAGGTTTCGTGCAGCGTATGATACGACTATGAAATGGCAGATAGTATTGACAATGTAAACCTTATTTCTAGTAAGGAGGATTAGTAAACTACAGCGCCGGTCAAAGACCTGATTAGAATGAAAAAAGTGATTGCCGGCGCAATGAAAAAAAGGACATAATCGAACACTAAAAACAATAAAGACCTTAAACAATAAGAATACCCTACAGAATTGTCATTGGGACTGAAGAGGAGTCCACGAAGTATAAGCGTTGCCAGATTTAAAGAGATTAACCGGATTGTATTAAAAAAAGATTTTCCTATGAACATAGAAGAATTCCGCGATTTTTGTCTCTCCATGAAGGGAACCACTGAAGATTTCCCCTTTGACGAACAGGCCCTTGTGTTTAAGGTAATGGGAAAGATGTTTGCATTGACCAATGTTGATACCTTTGAAAGCATCAACCTGAAATGTGATCCTGAAAAGGCCCTGGAGTTGAGGGAGCAATACCCGGGCGTGCAGCCGGGTTATCACATGAGCAAAAAACACTGGAACACGGTACTTACCGATGGAGAAATCCCGGATCCGTTGCTCAAACAATGGACCCGGGATTCGTATGATCTGGTAGTGGCCGGAATGCCAAAAAAGCTTCGCAGTCAGCTCAATGAATAACCGTTCTACAATTTGAAGAATGCAGTCATCTCTTTGAGCTGTTCGGCTTGTGCCGATAACTCTTCAGAGCTTGAGGCCAATTCTTCACTGGCCGAGGCATTTTGCTGGGTAATCTGGTTGAGGGATGCAAGGGCGGTGTTGATTTGTTCTGCACCTGTGCTTTGCTCATTGCTGGCAGCGGCTATTTCCTGAATCATGGTAGCTGTTCTCTCTATCTCGGGGACAATCTTTTTCAGCATTTCGCCAGCCTGCTCAGAAATTCTCAATCCCGAATCCGATAGTTTATTGATTTCTTCGGCAGCAACATGACTCCTCTCTGCAAGTTTTCTTACCTCTGAGGCTACCACTGCAAAGCCTTTGCCGTGTTCTCCGGCCCTGGCAGCTTCAACGGCGGCGTTAAGGGCCAGCAGGTTGGTTTGAGAAGCGATTTCACTGATGATAGAAATTCTTTCTGCGATTTCCCGCATGCTTTTGGCTGCTTCAATGGTTGATTCGTTCCCTTTCCGCACTTCCTGCACGGATACCTGGGCAATCTTTTCAGTGCCACGCGCATTATCAGTATTGTGCGAAATGTTGGAAGACATCTCCTCCATGGAAGAGGAAACCTCCTCAACAGAGGATGCCTGATCATTGGCCCCCTGCGATATTTGCTGTGCCGTTGAGCTCATCTGATGGCTGGCCGTGGAAAGGTAGCCTGAGATATCAATAACCTGCTGTACGATATTGCGCAAAGATGTCACCATTTTGTTCTGGGAGTCTGCAAGCTTTCCTACCTCATCATCACTTTCCACTTCAATGCTTACGTTGAGATCCCCATTGGCAATTTTTTCTGAAGCCGAAACCAGTTTTGCGATGGGGTTGATGACAAAACGGTTGATGATCCAGGTGAGAATAAATGTAATGAGCAAAATGATTAAAATAAAAACAGCCGCTACGTAGGCAATGATTCCCCGGTTGAGTTGATTAATCACCTGCATGCTGGTTCCGCAAAAGAGCATTCCAATCACTTCGTTATTCAGGTCAATCAAAGGCATGTAAGCTGCCTTGTAAGGTTCTCCTGCAATTCGCGAATTGCCGTAATAAGTTTGTCGCTGAACAAGCACCCTGTTTTCGATTTCCGGTATTCCCAGTTCAGTACCTACAATTCGCCTGCCGCTGTTGTCAGTAATGGTGGTTTGGTAGCGCGTGTTGCCGGTAAAAATGGTAACTTCTGATCCAATTGCGCGTTTGATATCATCCACAAAGCGGGTATCGTCGAATACAAATCCTGTGGAAATGGCTCCGATAATGTTGCCGTTGTTGTCCCTGAGGGGTGTACCTGCCCTGATGGAAAGTCTTACTACTCTTCCTTCCTCGATACCAACACTTTTGCGTCCCTGTAAGGAAAGTTGCACATTGCGCTGGTTACCAATATTGTCACTATGATTATCAGGAGCATGCGCCCTGATGAGAACATTGCCCTCGTTGTCAGTTACCACAAAGTAGTGCAGGTCAAAAGCATTCATGGCTGTTTGGCCCAAATCCAGGGCCATTTGCCGGTCGTTGTTTTCCAGAGCTTCCGCCAGGCGAGCAGAGTTTTCAAACCATTCTCCTGCCTTTAGCGCGGTTTGCTGCAAACGGCTCATTTCATCCTGAATGAACTGGGCCTGGGTGCGTATAGTACCGTCAAAATATCTGTTTAACTCTCGATCTACTGTGCGATAGATCAAAAATACTATCACCAGAAACAGCAATGCATTTAATACGTTTTGGGTGGCGAAAATTTTAAACCGAATACTCTTTGATTGCATTCTCGTCTTCTCTCCTTCTTTTTGCATGGTTTTCAATTCTTTTAATTTTCATTCTGGTTAAGGATGTTGGCAGCAATATGACCTGTCAACACTTTCTCTAATTCTCCTTTTGCAAATTTCCGTATAAGAATCCGCCTTAAAAACAGTGCTTTACTTAATTTATATTCAGCGTTTTACGCATAAAATTAAACGGACGTATTGCATGTTTGTCTGATTAGAAAAAAAAGATTGTTTATCGTCAATAATCCGTGGTTAGGAAAATAATGGGATGCACGTGATTTGATTTTTGGGAAAAAACCTTCGGGAATAAATAGAGCAAAGTGAAAAATACATTAAACAAACGAAAGCAAATAGCCTGCAAGAGCTGCGCCGGCAATGATCCAGAGGGTGTTGATTTTCAACGGTCCCCACACGGCCAGTGAGGTAAGCAACATGATCAAAGCGGGCTTCCAGCCCGTTACTACCTCAAAGCCCAGCACCACAAACACAGATGCCATTACCCCGACGGCAGCAACATTTACAGAATCCAGAAAGGCTGCTGAAACAGGCGATTGTCTGAGTTTTTTAATAAAGGGGTACAGAATGAGAATAAACAAAAAGGAGGGGAGAACAATAGCTATGGTGGCAATGGCAGCTCCCTGGAAACCATCCAGCAAAAAGCCAATGAATGTAGCTGAGGAGATCAGTGGTCCGGGAGTTATCTGTCCGATGGCTATGGCATCTAATAACTGCCCCGGGGTAATCCAACCGAGTTTTTCCACCAGCTCTGCATTCACATAAGCTATCAGCACATAGCCCGATCCAAATAGCAAAGCACCTATTTTTAAAAATATCCAGAACAGTTTTGTAACAGAATAAGATACAATGACACTGCCAGCCAGTGGAATGCTCAAAAGCGGCAGGAATACAGATTTTGACAGGCCCTGATGGGCTTTTTTCCTGGCCATGAAATACAACATGCCCACAATACCCGCTCCGGGAATGGCCAGAACTTCATTGAGCCCCGCAAGGGTTGTCACAACAACGATTGCCCCCAGGATAGCAAGCTGGAAATTTTTAATGGCTTTTCTTCCCAATTTTACGATGGCACCGGCTATGATCACAAGGATGGCAGGCTTGATCCCATTGAGCACTATTTCCATCCCGGGCAGGTGCTCATATCGCACATAAAACACGGCAATGACTCCCGTAATCAGGGTCGCAGGGATGATAAATCCCATTCCACCGAGAATCATTCCCCAAAAACCCCTCAGCTGATAGCCCACCAGCATCGTTATTTGGGTAGAATTCGGACCCGGGATCAGGTTCACTCCCCCCAGGTAATCCAGGAATTGTTGCCGTGTGAGCCATTTCTTTTTGGCTACCAGTTCTGTTTCCATGAGGGCAGCATGGGCTGCAGGGCCGCCAAAGGCAATGAGACCCAACCGAAAAAATTCCCTGAAAATATCCAGCAGCGTAATCATACAACTAAAATAGCTAAAAAACATTATACGCACGGCAGGGAAAACAAAAAAAGGGAGGTCGCTTCAGAGCGCCTCCCTTTTTTGTGTTGAGTATTTAGTTTCCAGCAATTGGTGTTTTCTTGCAAGCACTATTTAGTTCAAATGCTGCTGAACCACTTCCACCAACTCTGGCAGGTCCATCTCAAGGTCTTTGAGGTGTTCAATGGTGGGTATACCATCTTTGGTCCAGCCACGACGAGCGTAAACGGCGTCGAGCAATTGCTCATAGCGGTCTTCGCGGTATGCGCGCAAAGCAGCCATTTTTTCTTCGGTAGATTTGCCGGTGGGGTCAAAGCCTACGTCTTCTTTCAATTGCTTGTCATAACGCTCCTGGCGAGATTCATATTCTTCCCTGGTAACCGGACCACAGGCACGATAGGGCTGTGCATCATGGATGCGTTTGCCATAACCGCGGCGCAGGTTGAAGATGCGCTGGAAATTATAAACACGCTCGCTTTGGCGAATCATCTCTTCTTTGCTGAAGGGTTTGCCCGTTACAGCTTCGAAAATAGCAACATAGTTTTCAACGTGCTCAGGAATCTTGTGGGGCTCGTCGGTAAGCTCGTTGCCTTTGGGCACAACGTCGTTCCAGCAAAGTTTGCAAAGTCCAACCAGTCCGAACCAGGTGCGGAACATGGGGAAGTAGTGCAGTGCTTCAGCTTTGTCGTCGAAAGTGGGAAGCTGATTGTTTACCATGTCCATAAAGATCAGCCAGGCCTCATCATGCTGAGGTCCTTTGTTGGTCATGGCGTAACCGCCTTGCTGAGCCAGTGATTCCTTGGAAACATACTGAGAATACTCAAGCCCTTTGTTCACCATGCCGATGTCGTTGAGGAATCTGGGGTCGGCGTTGTATTTTTCAACAAATAGTTCTTTCATTTTTTGCACACCCAAACCCGCTACCATTCCGAAACCTTCACCGCGTGCCAGCTGGTGCATCAGCTCCAGGGCAGCTTCAGAATTGCCAAATTTCAGCTCCAGTCCACCGGTGATTTCTTTGTTGATGACACCGTTTTCGTAGCATTCCATGATGAAAGCAACGATGGTACCCCAGGTGATGGTGCAGATACCGTAAGTATCGCAGTAGAAATTCTGTTCTATAATAGCTTCATAATCAAAAATGCCCAGGTTAGAGCCCAGTCCCGCTGCAGTTTCGTATTCCGGTCCATCAACAATAACAGCATCTCCTTTGTAAGGCCCGGTTTTCAGTACAAAATCATCCACCCCTTTGGAACAGCTCATAGCGCATCCTATCCAGCAACCGTCAGGTACGTTCTGGGTAAAATACTTTTCGCGCAAAATATCGCTGTGGATTTTAATGCCGTCTACGTGGCTACCGAATTTAAAGTTGTGGGTAGGCAGCAGATCGTAGTCGTTCATAACGTTTACGATGTTGGCAGTGCCTTTCTTGCGCATCTGGCACTGATGGTCGTCCAGTTCGCGCATTTCCTGCTGGTATTTGCGACCTCTGTCTTTGATGGTTTCCAGGTCGGCAACATTATTAAGGTTTCCGGTAACACCGTCAATGCGTGCTACGATAGCCTTGATTCTTTTATCGCGCAAAACCGTTCCGATACCCCCGCGGCCGGCTTGCTTCAGACGAATCTTCTTGCGCTTCAGATCATAGAAGGTGAAGTTGACCATACCGATAAGAGAATTTTCGGCAGCAGCTCCGGTAGAAACGATACCAATGTTTTTGGCATCTTTTTCATCTTTGGCAAAAAGCTCGGTAAGCTCTTCAGCAAGGATGTGGGAGTCTTTGGCAAAACCCGGGTCTTCGATGATTTCGATTTTGTTGTTAGCACCGTCAATGAAAATAATCACATCTTTCTCGGCTTTGCCCTGAATCTCCAGCGCGTCGAAGCCTGAGAACTTAAGGAAGGGGCCGAAAAAGCCACCCACGTTGGAGTCCATAATGGAGTCTGTCTGGGGTGAAATGGTTACCAGCAAGGATTTGCCGGCGCCTGAATACTGGGTAATCCCACCTACAGGACCACTGGAAATGATAACCTCATTCTCGGGGTCATTCCATTTGGTGTCGGGTTTGGTGGCATCCCACAATAATTTGAGGCCATAACCCTTGCCGCCGATAAATTTTTCTTTCATCAGGGCGGGCACGTCTTTTTCCTTTACCTCGTTGGTTCCTACATTGATATAGAGTATCTTGTCAGTATAACCTCTGTCTAAAGGTTTCAACTGATAGTCGACCTCTTTCAGCTTTTTGTAATTCTGTTTTAAATCAGTGATGTTCATACAGTTAATCTCCTTTATATGTGTAAATTATATTCTGTAGGCAAAACTACAAAATTTAAAATATCGGGGGCTCTTTTTTCACCTATTTCGACAAAATATCAGTTAATTAGAATCGTTCTAAAGAAGGTTTTTTGCCCGACATCCCGGGTTTGTTTTTGTGTTTTTCCCAGACAGATTTTGTCTGTTAGTTCAATTTAACATTTTCTCAGCTATATTACGTGTTTGACGCAATTACAGGTGGATTAATTCCGTTAGTTTTGCAAAGTATTCTTATTTTTTTACACTTGTTACCCGAAAGTTTGTTATGGCCATTTCAAAAAGAGTTCTCCTGATATTATCTGTTCCTTTTATCTTAGTTTTGATGGTAAAACTTGTGTCTTTTACCAATGTACTGGTTATACCTTCCACAAGCGATTTGGAACCGCCGGATCACAGCTACAGCGTGTATGCTTTGCCTATACCGGAAAATCTCAACTTTGCCGGTGAGCCTGTACCAGTGCATAATTTTGATATACGCGAGCGTTTTGACAGGGAATTGCTGGTCAACAGCTACTGGCAATCGCAAACCATACTGTTTTTCAAACGGGCGTACCGCTGGTTTCCCCTGATTGAAACTATTCTGGAGGAGGAGGGGATTCCCGATGATTTTAAATATCTTGCCCTCATTGAAAGTGGCTTGATGAATGTGGTTTCTCCTGCAGGAGCAGCAGGATACTGGCAGATTTTACAGGCTACCGGCAGAGAGCTGGGGCTGGAAGTAAACAGTGAAATAGACGAACGCTACCACGTGGAGAAATCTACCCGTGCAGCAGCAAAATATTTGCGTAGTGCATATAAGTCTTACAACAGCTGGACTTTAGCTGCCGCTGCCTATAACATGGGCAGGACAGGGCTTAACAGGCAGATTTCCTCCCAGCTGGAAAACAGCTATTATGATCTGTGGCTCAATGAAGAAACGTCAAGGTATGTATTCAGAATACTGGCCATCAAAACCATTTTTGAAAACCCCAGGGCCCATGGCTTTAATTTTAGCGAAGAAGATTTATACCCACCCTTTGAATATTATATCGTAACCGTAGATTCTTCTGTCCCTGATTGGGTTGCCTTTGCCCATGAACACCAGATAACCTACAAGGAGTTGCGTACCCTCAATCCCTGGATCCGGCAGCGCGAACTCAACAACCGGAGCCGCAAACCTTATGAAATAATGATTTCCAAAGAGAGTCTTTTTGGTTATGAGTCGCCCATGGTTATTGATGAGTTGGAAGATGAAGGGGAAGAAATGGGTTCCCCTGCAAGGGAAACGGATTTGTAGTGGTCTTTTCATTGCCATTTTTACCGCAGCACCGGTTCGATTAGGCGACTTTGCTTTTCTATAATCCTGTCGCTCCTTCAGAGATGGTTAATGGTGACGGTCCCTGAGCTTGTCGAAGGGCGATGTCATTAACATTGGGTTGTTAAATAACACTTATTTCGCAGTCTCATTACCCGGGGTTCCGCTCCATGGCCTGACGGCTATGTCTCTCTACCCCGGACTATTATTGTTTGAGCCTTTCAGGCTCAGTCTTCGAAGATTCACTTTTCTCTACTCTCTACTCATCTATTCCCTACTCTCTAATCGCTGTCTTTATCCGACATCAATGATTTTTTCTGTTATGTAGAATCCTGCAGAAAAAGCGGCTGCATTTTTTCCAGGTATTGGTCCTTTTGTTTCAATTTATTTTATATTTTTGTGTTTGTTAATAATTGCAAAACAAAACATTCCTGTACCTTTTTTTCTGAACGGTTACAGGTGAATTATGGAAGTTTATTGCTGAAAAGTATATTTTCAGGAGAATTCCTGTTTGGCTTGTAATTATTTAGCCTTGGATGTACGAAGCCAAACCCAAACACCAAAAAACCAACAGTATGAAGACTAATCTGAAAATCGGGCTTTTCATTTGGACTTTTATCCTGATGATAATGCCTGCGGTCTTGTCGGGACAAACGGTCAGAATTGATTTTTATCCTGGTAGTCATGGAGATATTGACATTGCTGTGAAAAGAGCGGTGGAGTCTATGGGATATGATACATTCATTAATTACAAGGGACGAAGTGATTCATATGACTACGATATTCTATTGCGGTACCGGCACCATGAAGGTTTTATGATTTTTAATCTTTTTGGAAAGGAAGGACAATATAGTGCCAGGTCAGCTGAAAGGAGAGTCGTGCAAGGGAACTACCGAAGAGCCATTGAGCGAAGCTTGTCAGAATTGTTTGATAAAGAGGCTGTAATTACCCATGACCGCTCAGAGTGGTTAAATTTATACCCTGCTGTAGAAAAGATTGACTCGGCAGCATATATTTTTTACTTTACTGCCGGATCGGCAGCTGACTGGGCTTTGCTGGAAAATAAGTTTCTTACCAGGGCTGGAAAATTGCTGCCTGATTTTGAAACCTATTATTATCGTACCAAAAGCCAGTTCGTTTCCTCCCATGGTATATACGATACTTCCTCATTTATAACAAAGTTAGGGGGAGTTGTTATAGGTACCGAAGGAGGAGGAATGGTACGTCTCGAAAAGCCTCCAGTGGTTTATGTTGACTATCTCGAGGAAAGAACACCCCCTTTGGATGTTCCCCTATTGGAAAACTCAGGATCTTTTTCAACACTTTTTTTAATGAGAAATACAGGATTTGCCGGGTCTGCTTTGAGGTACAGAGTTTTTGTAAACGACAAACTGGTTTGTGCACTGGAAGATAAAAAATATGTAAGGTTGCTGATGGAACCGGGTGTGAACACGATTGCTGTTCAAAGAACTGGTTCAAGACAGAAAAGAAGAGCTGCGGAAATAGAAGTTGATACGGAAAAGGGAGAAACCATATTTGTACAGATTTTTCAGAATTCCGGGCTAATTGTCCAAACTACACTTTTTAATATAAACGAGTATGATGCGCGAAAAAATATTCAGGATTTAAGGTTGCAAGGGAGTTGTTTTTAGCCGGTGGAGCGTTATGTTTTTAACTTTTGTCTGAATACTGGTGAGCCTCCGGAAATTTGCGTAGTGCTGTAGAATATTTGCCGCCTGTATTTTATCCCTGAGCTCCTTTAAACTTTTTCACCCCCTTCGCTGTTAATTGCGCTTGCAAAACCGTACCTTTGCAGGTTCGTTTTAACAGCATGATTATGCAAAAGATATCCCCCTCTGAATACCAGGAATGGCTTGAAATATACGGTGCCAGAGAGCACAACCTGAAAAATATTGATGTACAAATCCCTCGTGATACCCTAACGGTAATTACCGGTTTGAGTGGAAGCGGAAAATCCAGTCTGGCTTTTGATACCATTTACGCCGAAGGGCAAAGACGCTACATAGAAACTTTTTCAGCCTATGCGCGCCAGTTTTTAGGTAGTCTCGAAAGACCTGACGTGGACAAAATCAGTGGCTTGAGCCCGGTAATTAGTATCGAGCAAAAAACCACCGGCAAAAACCCCCGCTCTACCGTGGGTACCGTGACAGAAATCTATGACTTTTTGCGCTTGCTTTTTGCCCGTGCCGGCGATGCCCATTCCTATGTAACGGGAGAAAGGATGGTCAAATACAACGACGGGCAAATCCTTGACCTGATCATCGAAAAATTCTCCGGCAAAAAGATGGTTGTGCTTGCTCCCCTGGTGAAAGGGCGCAAAGGACACTATCGCGAACTTTTTGAATACATGCAACGGCAGGGTTTTCTCCGTACAAGGGTAGATGGGCAAACACGCGAAATTACCCCCAACATGAAGGTGGACCGATACAAGATTCACGACATTGAACTGGTAGTGGACAAAATTGCCGTTGATGCCATCCATCGAAAGCGTATTGAGCAGTCGGTGCAAACAGGAATGAAATACGGCAAGGGGATGATTATGCTGCTGGATGAAGAAACGGATGAGGTTTTCCATTTCAGCAAAAACCTCATGTGCCCGGTTTCGGGTATCGCCTATAAAGATCCAGAGCCCAATACTTTTTCCTTTAATTCTCCTTATGGTGCATGTCCTGCCTGTAGCGGGCTGGGCAACATTAGCGAGATGGATGTGAACAAAATAATGCCCGACAGAAGACTCTCCATCCGCAAAGGAGGCCTCGCACCCCTGAAAGACACCAAGAACCCCTGGATTACCAAACAGCTGGAAGCCATCGGGATGAAGTTTGGCTTCTCTCTTGATACCCCCATGGAGGATATTCCTGAAGAAGGGATCAACACCATGCTCTATGGCTCCAATGATATATTCAGGGTAAAAAATGAAAACCTGGGTATCA
>SLPR01000466.1 GCA_007131895.1 Bacteroidales bacterium
TAAAATACTGCATGGCCTGAGGGAGCAGTTCTTCGGGCAGTCCTATAAGCCTGAAAATCTGTTCGGAAAAAACCAATCCCAGTACAGAAAGTCCCAAAGAGGATACAAAGAGAAAAATAAAAGCAGTATCAATTGCCGTTTTAACATTCACGTAATTTTTGTTTCCAAAATACTGGCTGATAACGACATTGATACCGGTGGTTATACCTATCATCAGGCTGATGAGTACAAATATTACAGGAAATGAAGCTCCTGCTGCTGCAAGGGCTTCTGTACCCAGATAATGCCCTATAATAAGGGTGTCAACAATATAATATAGTTGTTGAAAAACATTTCCAAGAAGCATGGGTAAGGCAAACAGTAAAATTTGTTTTCCTTCAGGGCCCTTGGTAAGATCACGCATGAATTAAAAAGATAAGCATTGTAAAACAATGATTGAGAATATGAACCTCGTTTATGATTTGCGACTATTTTAAAACCACTTCACTGGCTTTATGTTTACATGCTAAGCGCTTGCAAAAATAGTTTTTTACTTCAAAACATTGAAATAAACTCTGTTAACAAGATGATAAATATAGCAAAGAAAGATAATCCCCAATGCTTTATAAATTTCGTAAATTTGCCCATTCAATAAAAAAGTTTGAAGACAACAGAAACCAATAAAAAAAAATAGAATATGGATCTATCTGTGATTGTGCCACTATACAACGAAGAAGAATCGCTTCCCGAGCTGGTTTCATGGATCTGGCAGGTGACAGAAGGAAAATATGAAACAGAAGTGATTCTTGTTGATGATGGCAGCACTGATGGTTCCTGGGCGGTTATAGAAAAACTCAAAATTGAATATCCTTTTGTGAAAGCTATACGTTTTCAACGCAATTACGGAAAGTCGGCGGCATTAAATGTGGCTTTTGCCCGGGCAGAAGGAGAGGTAGTAATTACTATGGATGCGGATCTGCAGGACAGTCCGGATGAAATTCCTGAATTGTATCAGATGGTCTCCTCGGGACAATACGATTTGGTGAGTGGCTGGAAGAAAAACCGGCAAGACCCTTTATCTAAAACCATCCCCACAAGAATTTATAACTGGGCTACGCGTGCAGCTACAGGTATCAAACTTCATGACTTCAACTGTGGTCTTAAGGCTTACCGGAAAAATGTGGTAAAAAGTATTGAAGTATATGGAGAGATGCACAGGTACATTCCGGTAATGGCCAAATGGGCTGGGTTTAAAAGAATAGGAGAAAAGAAGGTTGTCCACCAGAAACGCAAGTACGGAAAGACCAAATTTGGACTGGAAAGGTTTATCAATGGTTTTCTGGATTTACTTTCTATTACCTTTGTAACCCGTTTTGGTCGCAAGCCGATGCATTTGTTCGGACTTTTGGGCACCTTCCTTTTTTTGGCTGGGTTTCTTATTGCCTTGTATCTTGCTTACGGTAAGTTTTTTATGATGGAATACCGGATGACAGAAAGACCATTGTTCTATTTTGGTATGCTGGCCATGATTTTGGGAACGCAGTTGTTTCTTGCAGGTTTTCTGGCCGAACTGGTATCGCGCAACGCCCCTGACAGAAATAAATATTTAATTGAAAAAACCACAGAAGAAAATTGGCTAAAATCATTATATTAGGCTCTGCCTATCCCTTAAGAGCGGGAGGGCTATCCACTTTCAATGAAAGATTGGCTGTTGAGTTTCAGGAAATGGGACATGAAGTGATAATCTATACATTCTCACTTCAATATCCCTCATTGTTTTTCCCCGGCAAAACTCAATATGCCATCAGGCCCGCCCCAAAAGACCTTACTATCAAAGTATGCGTCAATAGTATCAATCCCTTCAACTGGTTTAAGGTGGCAGCAAAGATTCGCCGCGAAAACGCTGACCTGATGGTGGTTCGCTATTGGTTACCCTTTATGGCCCCATGCCTGGGAACCATTGCTGGCAGGGTGCGGAAAAACAGAAAAACAAGGGTTGTTACCATTGCCGATAATATTATCCCACATGAAAAAAGACCGGGAGACAAATTGCTTACCAGCTATTATATTAAGCGAAGTGACGGTTTTGTTACTCTTAGCCGCTCAGTTCTCAAAGACCTTGAAGACATTGATAAGGATAATAAGCCCAGGATTTTTTCACCGCATCCATTATACGATAATTTTGGAGATAAAATGTCACGTGAAGATTCCTTAAAGCTTCTTAAACTATCTCCTGATTACCGCTATCTGCTGTTCTTTGGGTTTATACGAGATTACAAAGGGTTGGATGTTTTGCTGAAAGCAATGGCTGAACCTGAGATTGATGATTTGCCCATAAGACTAATAGTGGCTGGTGAATTTTACTCTTCGGATCAGCCTTACCTGAAAATAATAAGGGAAAAGGGGTTGGGTGGCAAAGTTGTTTTGCATACCCATTTTATCCCTAATGAACTTGTTGCAGCCTATTTCTGTGCCAGTGATCTTGTGGTGCAGCCTTACAAAGATGCTACACAGAGTGGTGTTACCCAGGTGGCCTATCATTTCGGAATACCCATGGTGGTATCCAATGTGGGAGCTTTGCCGGAAATGGTACCCAATATGGTGGCAGGTCTTGTGGTAAGGCCAACACCTGCGCATGTAGCAGGTGCAATTTATAAATTTTTCAGCAGAAACCTTGCCGAAGAACTGGGTAAGGGGGTGGAAAAACAAAAGTTAAGGTTTTCCTGGAAACACCTGGTTGAGGCTATTTTTCAGGTCGCCGGCAAAAAGTAAATTAAATCATCAGTTTATCATGCAGGAAGATATCATTCATTCAATAAGAGAGTCCATTGCCGTTAAAGAACAATTGATGAAAGACCCTCAGTTGCTCCATAATCTTGAGGTAGCTGTATTGAGTTTGATCGATTGTTACCGGAACGGGGGTAAAGTCCTGTTTTGTGGTAATGGCGGCAGCGCTGCAGATGCACAGCATATGGCGGCAGAGCTATCAGGGCGTTTTTATTATGATCGTGATCCTCTGCAGGCCGAGGCACTTCATGTAAACTCATCGTTTGTAACAGCTGTTGCCAATGACTATGGTTATCAAAATGTTTTTGCACGCATGGTGCAGGCTTGGGGGAAAAAAGATGATATCCTGGTCGCATTGTCCACCTCAGGAAATTCAGAAAATATAAATATGGCTATCGAAAAAGCCAGGGAATTACAAATGAAAATCATTGGGTTTACCGGTTCAGGTGTTGGCAATATGAACAGCTTATGCGATTTGCTGTTAAAGGTTCCTTCTCAGGATACGCCCCGTATACAGGAATCTCATATTCTTCTTGGTCACATTCTTTGCGAACAGGTGGAGAAAGCTTTGTTTCCCAGGTTCTGATAATCTGTGCAAAACCTGCTGTTTGCCATTCAACTCCTAGTTACATTTCAATTCAAATCTATTTAAATGCATGAGGAATACATTCCAAATCGATAAATCCTGGAGTCTTTTTCTTGACAGAGATGGTGTGATCAATGAAAGAAAGATGGACGATTACGTTTTAACTCCTGCTGATTTTGTTTTTCGGGAAGAAGCAGAACGAAGTATAGCAAAGCTCTCCAAACTTTTCGGACCTTTGGTTGTGGTTACCAATCAACAGGGAATTGGAAAGGGATTAATGACAGAGCATGATTTGCATGCTATACATGAAAAAATGCTCACGGGAATTGATTCTGCCGGGGGACGGGTTGACAAAGTTTATTTCTGTCCGGAACTGAAAGAGGCCCATAGCTTTTACCGTAAGCCATCCCCTGGGATGGCCCTTCGTGCGAAAAAAGATTTTCCTGTCATTCGCTTCAGGAAATCTGTCATGGTGGGTGATACCATTAGCGATATGAAGTTCGGCAAACGGTTGAAAATGGTTACCGTATTTATTGGGGAAGAAAAGGAACTGATTTCCCGAAATTA
>SLPR01000171.1 GCA_007131895.1 Bacteroidales bacterium
CGAAGTACCTGGTGCTGAAAACCTTAATTTGCCTTTCTACAGGTGTTTTGAGCTACATCGTTCTGCTTATTATTGGGGTAGATTTTCCGGTTTTCTGGGCATTTTTAATTTTCTTGCTCAATTACATACCGGTTTTGGGTTCGTATGTGGCTACAATTCTGCCCGTGCTTTTCAGCTTTTTGCAGTTTGGTGATTTTACCCCGGGGCTTTTGGTGCTGGTATTTGTGGGAGCGATACAAGTGGTAATCGGCAATTTTATCGACCCAAGGGTTATGGGCAACAGTGTAAACCTTAGCCCATTGGTAATAATCATCTCCCTGGCATTCTGGGGTGCTATATGGGGAATCGTTGGGATGTTTTTGAGCGTTCCGCTAATGGTTATTGTTGTAATAGCCTTTTCCAAAATGCCGCGATTCAGGCCTATTGCAATTTTGATGACAGGGAATGGTGAGATAGATTAAAAGCTAAACATTATGGAAGCTGACATTGCAATCGTACTCGTAATCCTTTCAGCCACTCTTTTGTTGCTGGTACTCGATTTGGTCCGCATTGATATTGTGGCCATTGGCTGTATGCTGGCCCTGGGCTGGACAGGCATTCTTGATTCCCAGGAGATGTTCTCAGGTTTCTCGAGCAATGCCGTCATAGCCATGCTGAGCGTAATGATACTGGGTCGCGGTATTGCCCGCACGGGAATCATGGATACATTTTCAAAATTTATTATCAGCAAGGCCGGCACACGCAAACGAAATCTGGTAGGATTGCTCTCCATTTCAACGGGTATAATGTCAGGTTTAATTCAGAACATTGGTGCAGCGGCCCTTTTTCTACCTGGCATCATGCAGGTTTCGCGCCGCACGAAGATTCCCCCATCATCGTTGATTATGCCCATAGGGTTTGCAGCCATATTGGGGGGAACCCTTACCATGGTGGGTTCCGGGCCGCTTATCCTTGTAAATGACCTGTTAAGGAATGAAGGGCATGAAGCCTACAACCTGTTTAGTGTAACCCCTGTAGGTATTGTGCTTCTGTTGGCGGGCATCGGCTACTTCCTGCTTTTCGGCAGCAAAGTTTTGCCCAAAAAAGAAATTGGAGAAACAGGGAAAACAGAACAGGAAAAACTGGTGGATAAACTGAATTTACCGGACAATATTAAATTGCTTTCCATTAACACTGAGAGTTCACTGGTTGGAAAAACACCCGAAGAAGCGGGCTTGTGGGATATATACCATGTAAACCTGCTGGGTATCGGTAAGGGAGGGGATGTGGTTTACGCACCCTGGCGCGAAACCCGGCTCGAAGAGGGGCAAACCCTTGCCGTTTTGGGTTCTGCTGAGAACATAAAGCAGTTTTACAAAGACTTTCAGCTTAAGGATGTTTCAGAATCACGCTATTTTTCCGACGATTTTAATCCCAATGTGAGCGGTTTTGCCGAGATCATTATTCCACCGGGATCTGAACTCGCCGGGAAATGTATAAGAGAGTATTCCTTGCGAAAACGCTACGCTGTTGAGCCGGTAATACTATTTAATAGAGGAGAAAGAGTGGACGGGGACTTCTCAGATGTGGAAATCAGGTCGGGCGACACCCTGATTGTTTACGGCAGATGGGAAAAAGTTAAGGACTTGAAAGAAAGTACTGATTTTGTTGTGCTCACCGGGTTTGATGTGGATAAAAAAGAGAAATCGAAAACCTGGCCGGCAATAGCATGCTTTGTTTTTGCCATTACCCTGGCAATGGTTGGCTTTCCAATTTCAATGGCATTTTTAACCGGAGCACTTTGTATGGTTCTAACCCGTGTATTGAATATTTCACAGGCCTATGAGGCCATTGAATGGAAAGTAGTTTTTCTGCTGGCTGGATTGATACCCCTGGGTGCAGCCATGCAAAAAACAGGCGCCGCCATGTACCTTGCCGAAACCATTATGAGTGTGGTTGTTGATTTGCACCCTGTTTTCTTTGTCCTGATGGTTGGGGTATTGTCAACCGTTTTTTCGCTTTTCATGTCAAATGTGGGTGCCATAGTAGTACTGGCTCCACTCGTAATGGGTATGGCAGGCATTGCCGGCATTGACCCTCGTCCGCTTGTGCTCCTGGCAGCCGTTTGTGCTGCCAACTCGTTTATTTTGCCCACACACCAGGTGAATGCTTTCCTGATGTCTTCGGGCGGATATCGCAATGCCGATTACATAAAAGCCGGGAGTGGTATGACTATTCTTTTTCTGACCATTACAGTTTTACTGTTCTATTTTTTCATCATATAATTAAACCATTTAAAATCCAAAACCATGCTAATCAAACATTTTTTCATCAACAAGATTGCGCACAGTTCATATATTCTGGCCGGATCAGATGTTTGTGCCGTTATTGACCCGCAACGCGATACAGATATTTACATTGAAGAGGCACGGGTGCTGGGAGTAGAAATCACACATATCCTGCAAACCCACCTGCATGCCGATTTTGTTTCGGGGCATATGGACCTGGCGGAAAAAACAGGAGCTAAAATATACGTGGCCAAATCTGCCAAATGCACCTTCGACCATGTGGCGCTAAGCGAAGGCGATACCATTGAAATTGAAGACATTGTTATAAAAGTGCTGGAAACCCCTGGCCACACACCGGAACATCTCTGTTTTGTAGTGGTCGACACTTCGCGCGGCGAAGAACCTGTTTGTGCCTTTGTAGGCGATACTTTGTTTGTGGGCGATGTGGGCCGCCCTGACCTTTTCCCCGACATGGCCGAAGAGCTTGCCGATAAGCTTTTTCACAGTTTGCACGACAAAATTTTGAAACTCCCCGATTTTTGCGAAGTGCTGCCCGCACACGGTGCCGGCTCTCTCTGCGGAAGGGCCATGGGAGCCAAATGGCGCTCAACCATCGGTTATGAGCGCAAATACAACGCTGCCTTGCAAATCAAAGACAAAGGCGAATTCATCCAGTCGCTCACCGAAGACATGCCCCCTGCACCTGACCATTTCAGCCGCTGCAGCGATATCAACCGCAAAGGGCCCGCCCTTATTTCACAATTACCCCGCATGAAAGAGCTTAACCCGCAAGCATTCAAAGAAATGATTGAAAAGGGAAACGTAGCTGTTGTTGATACCCGCAGTTACCTTGCCTTTGGCAGCCAGCACATTCCAGGGGCGTGGAGCCTTGATTTCAATGGCAACCTGCCCACTTTTGCCGGTTGGGTGCTGCCCCTTGACAAAGACCTGCTCGTAATTTCAGACAGTTTCAGGGAGGCGGAAAAAACCAATGCATGGCTCAGACGTGTTGGACAGGACAGAATAGTAGGATATCTGGATGGCGGTATGGCCGGCTGGGCAGTGAAAGGGTACATAACAAACCATATTACGCAGATTTCTGCCGAGGATTTACACGATAAAGTTAAAGGTTCATCCAAATTCGTTTTACTCGACGTAAGAGCACCACAGGAATATGAAGACGGCCATATTGAGGGAGCCATAAATATCCCTGTTGCTGACCTGCGTGACAGGCACACAGAGTTGAATAAGGAGGATGACATTATACTCATTTGCAGTTCGGGCAACCGTAGCAGCCTGGGTGCAAGTATTCTGGCTCAGCACGGGTTTAAAAAGCTGCACAATGTTGCCGGAGGAATGACCGGATACAGCGCTGCAGGCTATACAAAACGTTGCACGGTTTGTCAGAATCCCCACGGTTCAAGGTTTTATTCAAAGGTTGAAGAAGTAAAAACCCATTTTAAACAATAAAATATGGAAACAGTTGCTTCAGTTTTTACAGCTACCAACTGGTCGCCCTATGCCGCAGGTATTGGCATAGGGCTTTTGAGCTGGCTGAGTTTTTTAATATCGGGCAAACCCATTGCCACTTCCACCACATTTGCCCGTACCGGGGGGATGATTGAA
>SLPR01000368.1 GCA_007131895.1 Bacteroidales bacterium
CTGGTATAAGGAAGAAAACGATGAGTAAGAAGCGTTTGGCAAGAGACTGTTCAGATTTTTATTGCTGATTTTGTTTTTGGGTTTTGCATGTCCTGATTCCAAAAATCTTATAAAGCGGACAGAAGCTCACCATGCTGGTCAGAACAAATGCAATGGAAACTATTCCTGCCACAATGGCTGGTATTCCGGAAATTACATTTGCATAGATAAGAATACCTAACGTAATGGCGATGATTACCCGTATAGTCTTGTCAATTGAACCCATGTTTGCTTTCATAATATCGGTATTTAGTTTGTTGGTAACATTATAAATCATGGTGATTAAACCCAGTCTGCAAAATAATGTTCAAAAAAAAAAGCTGCTCATAAGGGCAGCTTTTTTTTGAGTTTGGCTTAAAGCAAATGTCAGATGCCAATTTTGGCTTTTACTTTGTCCATGATATTGTCAGAAGGCTCAGAGTATAGCAGCACTCCCATACCTGTATCAAAAACATAAGTGTATCCGTTTTCGCGAGCTACATCTTCAATGGCTTTTCTTGCCTTTTCGATGATAGGCCTTAGAAGTTGATTTTCTTTTTGCATCAGATCTTCCTGGGCTGATTCCTGGAATTCCATAATTCTTTGCTGCAGACTTTCAAGTTCCCTTTCTTTGGACTGGCGGATAAGTTGAGAAAAGGTTTCCTGCTTTTCAAGATAATCCTGGTACTTGGTTTGAAATTCTCTTTGCATAGCGGTAAAGGTAGATTCGAGCTCACTTGCGTATTTTTCCAGCTCCTGAGTTGCTTGCTGACGACCGGGCATTTGCTGGAGAAGCTCATTGGTGTTAATGTGGCCGAGTTTTACCTGAGAGAATACATTCGCATTCATACCCAGAAGGAATACCACTAATAAAGAAATCCGAAAGATGTTTTTCATTGTTGTTTTTTTTGAGTTAGATATTTGTTCAATCTGAAAATTAAGAAAATCAGAACGTTTTAACAATAGCAGCAATTTCAATAATCATGCCTTTTTTTCAGGGGGCAAATATAAAAATTAAAAACGAATTTAAACTCCTTTTAACAGCATTTAAAACTAAAGTTTTGATACTGAGAAAATAAGAGCATCGCACTAACAACGACAGGGTGGGTATTTTTATTACCTGCCCTGCAGGTTTATTACATTTATTTTCACTGGTGTCCGGTAAAAATATTAAAATTCATAATTGTTGAAGATAGACCTCTCACTACGTTCGAGGTGACAGGTAGTTTGGTTCCTGAAGCCCTTGTCTTTTCTCTCCCGCTATTTTGCGGGAGAGACCACGAAGTAGCAGCGAAGCTAAATCCGAATAAATTAACCGGACAGTAGTGATTTTTTTAAAGATAAACCGGTGGCATTTCAGAAAGCTTAATAATTTCTTTCAGGAAACTGCTCTTCCCACCACTGAGGTTCTTCTTTAAGGTGTTTGTCCCACCATGCCATAATAACATTGTGCCATTGTTTTCTTTTGGAAGAAGTAACAATATGGTGATCTTCTCCTTTGATCATCACCAGTTCAACTGGTCTGTCAAGGATTTTCAATGCAGTATAGAGCTGCACGCTCTCTCCGGGAGGTACGTTGGTGTCGCTGTCACCTGTAAGAAGTAGCAGGGGAGTGTTGATTTTATCGGCATGAAAAACCGGACTTTGTCCAACGTAAAGCTCTTTATTATTCCATGGATAACTGCCGGCAGAAGCTTCTGAGCTATAGGCATATCCCCAGAAACCTTCACCCCAGTAACTGGTAATGTTGCTGATACCGGCATGAGAAATGGCCGTGGCAAAAATGTCTGTACGTGTCATCAGCAGCATGGTCATAAAGCCTCCGTAAGAAGCGCCTGCACAACCCACTTTTTCGGCATTGGCGTAAGAATGTGCCTCCAGGAACTTTTCCGTCCCTTCAATGATTTCATCTGCCACGGTAATCCCCCAGTTGTTGACATGGGCAGCCGAAAACTCCTGACCGAAACCGGTGGCCCCGCTGGGTTGAAATACATAAACAATATAACCGCTGCCTGCCCACAGGTTAAAGGGGTATCTGCCCCCGAAGGTGCGGCCAACGGGTGTGGTTCCTGCATAATAATACACAATGACAGGGTATGTGTTTTCGCTGTCAAAATCCGGCGGATAGTATACCCGTCCTTTGATCTCCTGTCCTGCAGAAGTAGCGAAACTCCAGTTTTTGATTTCTCCGAATTCTACATGGCGGTATATCTCTGCTTCTGTATTTTCCAGCAGGGTAGTGCGCATGTTGCGCAGATTCACGGCAAAATGGCTTGAGGGTGCATTGGTTTGTGAGGCTGAAACAATAGCCATGCGGGCATTGTCTGCAAAGCTGGCTGAAGATATGTAATCGACATTAAGTTCTGCCTTCTCCATCCTTTCCCTTCGAACATCATAGCGGTACATGCGTCTGAAGTCCTCATCGGTGGTGAGCAGGTAAATCATGTTGTCGGGTTTGTGCCAGGTAACGGAATTTACCGAAGGATGAAAATCCCGGGTAAACGGATTGACCTCTGCGGTTTGCAAGTTGTAAATGTAAGCCTGGGTGTCGTAATTGTTTACGGTTACTCCTTCAGGAATATTTTCTCCGATACCTCCAAAGGCTGACGGGCCACCGGTTGCGAGCAAATAGCGACCATCGGGAGAAAACTGTGCACTCACTCCCCTAAACTCATCGGTCCAGAGTGTATCCAGAGCAAGGTCGGCCAAAGTAAGAATAAACATGTTTTGCTTTGAATAGGGCCTTTGGGTATAGTAGGGGAAACTTTGGCTGAACAAAATCCGCTCGCTGTCGGGGCTTATGTCTTGCAGCGAAGTGGTAAGGTTGCCAAATGTGAGACGCTGGTGATACCCACTGGACAAATCAAAATGATACAAGAAACTACGATGCCTGAAATTTGACTGACGATCCTGCATCCCCAAAACCTGGCGAATATCATCGTCAATGCTGCTTCCTTCTTCCCTGATGGTATATACAAGGTATTTCTCATTGGGTGCCCAGCGATACCCGCTGAAGTTTTCCATTTCATCCATCAGCTCAGTTATTGCTCCACTTTCAATGTCATGCAGGAAAAGGGTTGCTTTCCCGCTGCGTGTATGGGTATAGGAAATGCGGTTGCTGTTGGGAAGCCACTGAAGCTGACCAATGCGCGCATGGCGAAAACTGTGCAACAATTTGCGGTCGTCTGTACGCTTGATTTCTGTCCAGCGCTCAGTTTGGTCGGCGGGAAGGGCACGGCTGTAATTTACAGAATAATATTTTCCATCATGAGAGGGTTGAATGCTGCTGATTTTTACCCCTTCAAGAATATGGTCAATGTTTTTCCTGGTTTTTGGAGAAAGAGAAATATTTACATCCGTAAGTTGCCATGGGTCCTTAATTTCCAGGTTTGCCATTATTTTCCAGTCAAGGGGAGCATCAGCGGGTTTAAGGGTTTTGATAACCAGCAGGTGCTTGCCTCTCTCCAGTTTCAGATCCTTGCTTACCCTGCCTACTGTATTTTCTTCCGCTTCGGTAGTGGCTTTGGTGCCGATATGCTCTCCGTTTAACCAGGCCCTTACAGTGTGTGGGCTTTTTATTTCCAGGGTGGTTTTGATAAATCTGTCTGTCTCAATATAGGCTGCCAGATAAGCCACACGGGGGTGTTTTGTTTCCGATTCTCCGTCAATGAAAATATATCCGTTGGAATCGGTAAAATCAGATTGCCATTGCAACAATGTTTCGTTTGCAGAGGTGAGTACTTTGCCTTTCTCAGGAAAGTGATTGCTCAGATTCACATGATCAAACTCAAGCAGGTTGCGCATCTCAAATGTCTTGCCTTTGGTGTTCTTCAGGTCATGAAAAACAGGCAGAACCACTTCATGGGAAGAAGTCTTAAGCCATTGCGAAATTACAAGTTTGTCGCCGGCAATGGACTTGAGGGTAATAGTCAATGCAAAAATAAGGAACAAATGCTTTTTTGTCATATTTTAAAAGTGTTTAGATTGATTAAGTTTTCCGGCGGTAAATATAGTAACAGTAAAAGAAATTTCTGTTTATTTTGGAAAAATTGTGTTCATACCTGCAACAGAACCAAGGATGATTTACATAATGATAATGAACCGAAAGAAGAATGGTACAATAAGATTTTAAGAATAATGAGAGGGATTGAAGCTTCCATTCAGAAAATATTGCTATTTTTGCGGCAGATTTAACTGCTTATTTTTCAATTGTTTAAAAAAATAAAATTCTGAAACATTTATGGAAAGAGATCAAAAGATTTTTGACCTGATTGAACAGGAAAAACAGCGTCAGATGCACGGTGTTGAGCTAATTGCTTCCGAGAACTTTGTAAGTGAACAGGTAATGGAGGCAATGGGCAGTGTATTGACCAACAAATATGCCGAAGGTTACCCGGGCAAACGTTATTATGGCGGTTGTCAGATTGTTGACCAGACCGAACAGCTGGCTATCGATCGCGCAAAAGAACTTTTTGGTGCCGAATGGGCCAATGTTCAGCCCCATAGCGGTGCCCAGGCAAATGCTGCTGTTTTTCTTGCCTGCCTCAAACCCGGAGATACATTCATGGGTCTTGATTTGAGCCATGGAGGACACCTTTCCCATGGTGCTCCCGTGAATCTTTCTGGTATCCTTTACAATCCCGTAGCTTACGAAGTGAAAGAAAGTGACGGACAGATAGATTATGATCATATGGAAAAAACAGCCCTGGCAGAAAAACCCAAAATGATTGTAGCCGGAGCTTCTGCCTACCCGCGCGATTGGAATTATGCCCGCATGAGAGAAATTGCTGACAAGGTGGGTGCAGTGCTCATGGCTGATATTGCCCACCCTGCGGGTCTTATTGCAGCCAAATTGCTCAACGATCCGCTGCCTCATTGTCATTTTGTTACTACTACCACCCATAAAACCCTCAGAGGGCCGCGTGGTGGATTGATACTTATTGGCCGCGACATTGAAAACCCCTGGGGTTTGAAAACCCCCAAAGGACAAATAAAAATGTTGTCGCAAGTGCTTGATTCTGCCGTATTTCCCGGTACTCAGGGTGGCCCGCTGGAGCATGTAATTGCAGCCAAAGCCGTGGCATTTGGTGAAGCACTCCATCCTTCCTTTAAAGAATACGGAAAGCAGGTAATGAAAAATGCGCAGGTCATGGCCAAAGCATTCATCAGCAAAGGTTATCATGTTACCAGTAACGGTACAGAAAACCACCTGATGCTCATCGACCTGAGATCCAAATTTCCGGAAATTACAGGTAAAAAAGTGGAGAATGTCCTGGTGCAGGCAGATATTACCATCAATAAGAATATGGTGCCTTTTGATAGTCGCTCTCCTTTCCAGACTTCAGGTATCCGTATCGGTACACCTGCTGTTACAACAAGAGGGTTGAAAGAAGATGATGTTGTTAAGATTGTTGACTTTATAGACGAAGTAATCAGTAATATTGACAATGAAGAGGTAATTGCCGGAGTAAGAAAAAAGGTAAATGACCTTATGGGACAGTTTCCGCTCTTTGCATGGTAGCAGATAAAACCATTTAATATTTTAGAAGGCTCCTTTAGCAAGGGGCCTTTTTATATACAAAACCACCAATGTACGATAAATGATTTTATTTCAGATGGCTTTCAGATAGACTTCTCTTCCGCATGTGCGGGTTCGAAGAGAAAGATCTCTCCCGTTTTTTGCCTGATACCACTGGCAATAAATATAATATTGTTGATTTTTTCTTTGGAAATGTGCAAAATATTCAGCATTTTTATACCCTATTGCAATTGAATCCATTATGAAAACACTTTATCTTGTTCGCCACGGTAAGTCTTCCTGGGAAAACATGTCGCATCAGGACTATGAAAGACCTCTGCTGGAAAAAGGAATCAAGCGTACCCGTAAGGTTGCCCTTTTTCTGAAAGAAAAAAACGTAAAACCCGATCTTATCATTTCCAGTCATGCGCAAAGGGCCTTTGAAACGGCGGGGATTATTGCAGAAAAAATACAATATCCGGTTGATAAAATACGCATTGAAAGAAGCCTCTATTTTTCCGGTCCCGAAGCAATGGAGAACCTCATATGCGGACTTGACAACATGCTTAATGAGGTTATGCTGGTGGGGCATAACCCGGATATGACCAACCTTGCCAATGTTTTTCTCATTGACAAAATTGACTATTTACCTACCACCGGCGTTGTATGTGTTAGGTTTGATACCTCAAACTGGGCAGAAGCTTTTAGTGCTTCAAGGGAAATCTCCTTTGTTGTTACTCCCAAAACTTTATAATTCCTGCAATGTTGTATTGAACGGAATGTTGGTTCTTATGAAAATAAAACGTTCTGAAATTAACTTTCAACATACAAGAAAGCAGGGTTTTATTTGCATTATCTAATGATGGTTTCAGTTTTCTTAGTCAGGATATATTAATATTAGTTCAATATTGACGTCGGTAAATTTTGTAATAACAGAGGATGGGTTTTGGAGGATAACATCGCTTGCCGTTTTCTTACAAAAACTATTTAAGCGCAATGCTCACAAAAGTGAATCAATAGCTGACCATGGAGGTTTTAACGCGTTTTCGGGGGCAGACTACCTGGGCGCTTTAATCAAATTATACACAGATAAATAACGAAAACTTTGATAATTAACCGTGAAATAAGCTGGCTTTCATTTAATGAAAGAGTGCTGCAGGAGGCTGCTGACAATCGGGTTCCTCTTATTGAGAGAATACGGTTTCTGGGAATTTTTTCCAATAATCTGGACGAATTTTTCAGGGTAAGAGTTGCTACATGGCGGCGGCTGGTTGACATGCCTGATGCTGAAAGCTCATTGAAGGAATCACCGGCAAAAATTCTTGCCCATATTACCAAAACCGATTACACTTATAACCAGAGGTTTCTTAAGATTTATGATCAGCTCCTGACTGAACTGGAAAGAGAGAATATCTTCATTATAAACGAAAAACAACTTACCGATGATCAGGGTAGTTTTGTGCGTCAGTACTTTCGCGACCATGTAAGGGCCAGCTTGTTTCCCATCATGATGAAAAAACTCAAACGAACTACATCGCTGAGAGATAAGTCAATATACCTGGCAGTGCAATTAAAGAAAAAGGATAACAGCATCAAGGAAAATCATGCGCTTATCAAAGTTCCCACTTCAGTTATTTCACGCTTCTTAATCTTACCCAAAAAGGAGGATAAAAATTACATCATATTGCTTGATGACGTGATACGCTATAATCTTGCTGACATTTTCTCAGTATTTGACTATGATGAGTTTAATGCCTATACCATAAAAATTACCCGGGATGCCGAAATGGAAATTGACAATGATGTTTCCAAAAGTTTGATGGAACGCATGATCGAAAGCCTTAAGCAAAGGAAAAAGGGGCGTCCGGTAAGGTTTGTTTACGATGGTGAAATACCCCATGGTATGCTAAAACTGATAATGGATCGGCTCAAAATATCCGGTAAGGATAATACGATGAAGGGAGGGAGATACCACAACTTCAAGGACTTTATGAAGTTTCCCAATGTAGGAGGACCGCATTTTGAATATCCACCTGCCCCTCCTTTACCTCATAAAGATTTGTCGGGCTGCAAAAGTATACTTGCTGCCATAAGCCAAAAGGATATCATGCTCCACTTTCCTTATCAGTCTTTTCAATACATCGTTGATTTGTTGCGCGAAGCATCTATCGACCCCAGGGTAAAATCCGTAAAAATGACCCTGTATCGGGTGGCGAAAGATTCAAAGGTTGTCAATGCACTAATCAATGCAGCCAGAAATGGGAAAGATGTTACTGTTTACCTTGAACTGCAGGCACGTTTTGATGAACAAGCCAATATTTACTGGTCAGAAAAGCTGCTGGAAGAGGGTGTGGAAATCATTCATGGCAAAGCAGGTATGAAGGTTCATTCCAAGTTGATTCTCATTGAAAGAAAAGAAGGCTCCCAAAAAGTACTTTATGCCAATATCGGTACCGGGAATTTTAATGAAACTACAAGTCAGATATATGTGGATACAAGTCTTCTAACCAGCAACCCCAAAATCACAACAGAGGTAGAGCAGGTTTTTCGGCTTTTTGAAGTTAGCTATCATGTACCCTTTACCTTCAAAAATCTTATTTTATCCCCGTTTAAAACCCGGCAATTTGTGACGCAGATGATAAATAAGGAAATAGCCAATGTACGCAAAGGGAAAAATGCAGAGGTTATAATGAAACTTAATTCTCTTGTGGATGAGTCCCTGGTAAAAAAAATATATACAGCATCCAAAGCCGGAGTAAAATTCCGGCTGATAATCAGGGGTATATGTGTGCTGGTGCCCGGGGTGAAGAACAAGAGTGAAAATATTGAAGCGATAAGTATTGTTGACCGTTACCTGGAACACTCCAGGATTTTCGTGTTTCATAATGACGGCAAACCTTTGTACTACCTCTCTTCTGCTGACCTGATGTCGCGCAATCTTGACCATCGCATCGAGGTAGGTGTACCTGTATGGGACAAGGACTTGCAAACTGAAATCCAGACCATGCTTGACATACAGTGGAAAGACAATGTGAAAGCCCGATACCTGGGAAAAGACAACCTCAATACATACAAAACTGCTCTTATGGAGGAGGAGCTTGTGCGTTCACAGGTGGAAATTTACAACTATTTTAAATCTGTTTTTTATAATCTTCCTGTCAAAGAACATTAGATGTTGTTAAGTGCCATTGACATAGGATCCAATGCGGTAAGACTTTTCTTTTCGAATGTTTTTGAAAAGGATGGTCAGATGGTTATTGAGAAAGCTTCCCTGATGAGGGTGCCGCTCAGGCTTGGAGAGGATGCTTTTGTCAGGAACAGGATTTCGGATCCGAGCACAGAAAAACTGGTGAAAACAATGAAAGCCTTCAGATTGCTTATTGATGTAACAGAACCTGTGGCATTCAGGGCTTGCGCTACTTCGGCCATGCGCGAAGTGGAAAACAGTGAAGATGTAATTCAAAGAGTTGAGCAGGAGAGTAAAATAAAAATCCATGTTATCGGAGGGGTAGAGGAGGCTGAAATTATCAGTGCAGTCAGGAGTCCAGAAGAGAAATATGACTTTCGGTATTCTTTGTATATTGATGTAGGAGGAGGCAGTACTGAACTTTCATTGATTTCTAAAGATTCTATTGTAGACTCAGCGTCCTTTAAAATTGGAACGGTAAGGATGCTGAACGAAAAGGTAGAAGCCACCGAATGGGCCAGGATGGAGGTCTGGTTGATGAGATTCAAAAAAATCTTCCCGGAACTGATTTCTGTGGGTACTGGTGGAAATATTAATAAAATTGCTACATTGTACGGCAGGGTGCCGGATAAAACCCTGCCATTTACCAATCTTGAATATGCATTGAATCATCTGCAAAAGTTTACAATTGCCGAACGCATTGAGCATATGGGGCTTAGTCCCGACAGAGCTGATGTGATAGTTTCGGCTGCAGAAATATTTTATTTCATCATGAAAAAAACCGGAGGGAAGATCTTGTTTGTACCAAGGTTTGGACTTTGCGATGGTATTGTAAGTGTCTTGTATAAAGAAATTAAGAGCAAGGAATACAATGCCTTGCTATGAAATAGTGTTAATCTTTGTCAATCCGGTCTACCTTTAAACCCCCTTTTCCCGTATATTTGTAAGACAGAATACCATGTCATTACACCCATTGTTTCCAGGGTTGTTTATAGCAGGAAAGGGGTTAGCAATAGAATAGTTATCATTAATCAGAAAAAGGTCGTGTTAGAAAATACAAACAATAAATTATCCATCGCAGAACTTGAACAGGAACGCAGGGAAATACTAAAACACTACCGTAGCTTATTATCGGTATGCCGTCCCGGGACCAGTCTGGAAGACAGGAAACGAATCAGGCAGGCTTTTAATTTTGCCTTGCAGGCTCACAAAGAGCATCGTCGAAAAAGTGGGGAACCCTACATATACCATCCCATTGCAGTAGCCCAGATTTCTGTAGAAGAAATTGGACTCGGGGCTACCAGTGTCATTTGCTCCTTGTTGCATGATGTGGTGGAAGATACTGATTATACCATAGCTGATATCACCGAGTATTTTGGAGAAGAAGTAGCAAAAATTATTGATGGATTGACCAAAATATCGGGTATTTTCGAGCAAACCGATTCATTGCAGGCAGAAAACTTCCGCAAAATGCTCCTTACCCTTTCCGACGATGTAAGGGTAATATTGATCAAACTGGCCGACAGATTACACAATATGCGCACTCTGGATGCGCTGCCACCCCGCAAACAGCTCAAAATTGCCAATGAAACACTTTATCTTTTTGCTCCTCTGGCCCACAGACTAGGTTTCCACGCCATAAAAAGTGAGCTGGAAGACCTTGCCCTCAAATATACCGACCCCGATATTTACAGTTCTATTTCGCGAAAAATTGTTGAATCTGAGGAAGAGCGCAACCGGTTTATTGAGAATTTTAGTGCGCCCATCAGAAAATCGCTGGATGAGCAGGGTATTCAGTACAAAGTGCTGGGGCGGACCAAATCCATCAGCTCCATCTGGGGGAAAATGCAAAAGCAGGAGGTTCCCTTTCAGGAGGTATTCGACATCTTTGCCATCCGTATCGTTATTGACACCCCGGAGGATCGGGAAAAAGCTGATTCCTGGCGGGTTTATTCCATTGTAACCGACATCTACCGGCCCAACCCCGATCGGCTTCGCGACTGGATTTCCACCCCCAAGGCCAATGGGTATGAATCGTTACATACTACCGTAATGAGCAAGCAGGGTAAGTGGGTTGAGGTGCAGATACGTACCAAACGCATGGACGATGTAGCCGAGAAAGGGTATGCCGCACACTGGAAATACAAAGAAACCAAGTCGGGAGAAAGTGGTATTGACAAATGGCTCAATCGTATCAGAGAAATACTCAAAACCTCAGAAAAGGATGCACTGGATTTTATCGACGATTTTAAGCTGAATCTTTTTTCTGACGAGATTTTTGTTTTTACCCCCAAAGGGGAACTTCGCACGCTTCCTGTGGGCTCAACAGCCCTCGATTTTGCCTACAGCATTCACAGCAAAGTGGGCGATCAGTGCCTGGGAGCCAAGTTAAACCACAAACTTGTACCGCTCAGTCATCCGCTCAAAAGCGGAGATCAGATCGAGATTATTACCTCTGTTAAGCAAAAGCCCAAACCTGACTGGTTGAACTATGTTACTACAGCAAGGGCCAAGGGCAAGATAAAAGCTTCGCTAAAAGAAGAAAAAAAGAAAATTGCTGAAGATGGCAAAGAAAAACTTGACCGCAAACTAAAGCAACTTAAAATTGAAAACACCCAGGAGAAAATCCAGTCGCTGGTAAACCATTTTAAACTTCAGGCTCCCCTGGATTTGTACTATGAGTTTGCCATTGACAAGCTCGATATTAAGGACCTGAAAGCTTATCTTGCCGAACAGGACAAGGGGGGGATTTTTAGTTATCTGCGTAACCCGTTTTCCAGAAGCGCCAAAACTGCTGTTCCGATAGACCAGCCCGATCCCATCAGGCAAAAACTCAAGGAGAAGCCTGATACACTGCTCATCGGAGACAGCATGGAAGCCCTTGACTATACTCTTTCACCTTGCTGCAATCCTATTCCGGGAGATGATGTATTTGGGTTTGTTACCATAAATGAAGGCATAAAAATTCACCGCAACAATTGCCCTAATGCCGTGCAACTGATGTCGAAATTTGCCTATCGCATTGTAAAAGCCAAATGGTACACCGGCAAGTCGATAGCATTTCTCAGCGGTATCAAAATCAAGGGAATTGATGATATGGGAATTCTCAATAATATTACCAGCCTTATCTCCAGCGAATACAATCTCAATATCCGATCCATTAATATCGACAGCAACGCGGGAACCTTTGAAGGAACCGTTATGCTTTACGTGAATGATACCCAACATTTAAATGTGCTTATTGGAAAGATTAAGCGAATTAAAGGGGTAAAACAGGTGTCAAGAATCGGCAAGTAATACAATATGTTTTAATGTTTTACTTACTATTCGACTGAAATATATTTTTTGCATGCCTGCAATGCTCTGTAAATCAGTGCTGATTATTATTTATTTATAATCATTTCAAATAAAGAAAACTTTTTATATCTTTATGGCTTTATACTTAATATTTGAGCAAAGGGTGTTGAAAAAAGTTAGAAGAAGTTTTTTTTATTGTTGCAGGTGTTTTTAGAACAAACACTTCGAAAAAATCAGTTCCAATGAAGTACATGAAAGATTACAAGGAAAATTTTGAAGTTATTGAAACTGTAAAAAGTATCTTTGCTGCTTACCTTGAAAATAACGGACACAGGAAAACTCCGGAACGTTTTACCATCTTACGGGAAATATATCTCACCGAAGGCCATTTTGATGTAGAATCACTTTATATCAAAATGAAAAACAACAAATACCGCGTAAGCCGCGCCACCCTCTATAATACTATCGAATTATTGCTCAGCTGCAACCTTGTAATCAAACATCAGTTTGGAAAAAATGTGGCACAATTTGAAAAGTCATACAAGTACAGACAACACGATCACCTGATTTGCTCCGAATGTGGAAAAGTGCTGGAATTTTGCGATCCACGCCTGCTGGAAATCCAAAGCTCTATTGAGAATCTGATGGGATTTATTATCAATACCCGTTCGCTCGCATTTTACGGGACTTGCAAAGAATGCGAAAAGAAAAGTAAAAACTGATATGGAGGTAAATTTTTGATTTTTGCAGGTTTGTTGTTAGCCATTTAAGCAAAAAAAAACTACTTTTGACTCAAATATTACAAGCCGGATTAACGGCTTTTTTTGTGTTTATCAGTCAAATATATACAATTGATGGAAATAAGGAAAAATAAAACGGACGTGCTCCTGGGACTGCAGTGGGGCGATGAAGGAAAAGGGAAAATTGTTGATTATTTAACGCCTGCCTACAGGATGATTGCCCGTTTTCAGGGTGGACCCAATGCAGGTCATACCCTGGAGTTTGAAGGCGAGAAATTTGTTCTGCATACCATCCCTTCCGGAATTTTTCACACCCAATCTGTCAATCTTATTGGCAATGGTGTTGTGATTGATCCTTGTGGCTTTAAAAAGGAGATCGAATCTACCCGTATTTCACCTGATGATATGCACTCCAGGTTGCTCATATCCAAAAAAGCTCACCTTATTCTTCCTTCCCATAAGCTCCTGGATGCCGCATTGGAGTACTCTAAAGGAAACTCAAAAATCGGCAGTACCCTCAAAGGAATCGGCCCGGCCTACACGGATAAGATTGCCCGAACAGGGTTGCGTGTTGGAAATATCATCCAGTCAACATTTTCTGAAAAATACAACGTGCTGAAGAAGCACCATCAATCGATGGCTGCTGCACTGGGTTTTGACGTTACCAGTTTTAAACCTGATGGAATGGATTTTGATTTGTATGAACAGCAATGGATGGAAGGGATAGAGCTCATTAAAAAGTTGCAGTTGGTTGATTCGGAAATCCTGGTAAATCAGGAATTGGAAAAAGGTACCCGTATCCTTGCAGAAGGAGCACAAGGCTCTCTGCTCGATATCGACTTTGGCTCTTATCCTTTTGTTACCTCCTCCAATACCGTTGCAGCCGGAGCCTCAACCGGTATGGGAATTGCCCCCTCCGCTATCGGAGAGGTTTTTGGTATTTTCAAGGCCTATTGTACCCGCGTGGGAAGCGGACCCTTTCCTACCGAACTCTTCTGCGAGGATGGTGACGACATGAGAAAGGAAGGGAACGAGTTTGGCTCTACCACCGGACGACCACGGCGTTGTGGATGGCTTGACCTGCCTGCCCTGAAATATGCTGTGATGCTCAGTGGCGTCACCAAACTGATCATGACAAAAGCTGACGTTCTCAGTATCTTTGACAATATAAAGGTGTGCATTGCATATAAACAAAACAACCTGGAAATCGACTACCTGCCGTTTGAATATGACGACGAAAAACTGGATCCAGTTTACCATACCCTGAAAGGGTGGAAAACAGACCTGCGCATATCTGCAACCTTTGATGAACTGCCCGTTGAGCTTAAAGAATATGTAAAATTCGTGGAGGACTTTGTCAAAGTTCCCGTGTATATAGTATCCACCGGGCCGGATCGCAAAAGTACCATTGTACGGTAAAAGGTGCTGTTCATTTCCGGAAAGTCATGATGTAAAATCAGAGTTCCTGAGCTCTTGAAAGTTCGGTCCCTGAGCCTGTCGAAGGGAGTGCGATGGTGGTTTCGACAGGCTCAACCACCAGGCAAAGTGTGGTCCCTGAGCTTGTCGAAGGGCGCTGCCATTACCCATTTTCTTTGTTGAAAAGGCTTTCGCAGCGCCC
>SLPR01000336.1 GCA_007131895.1 Bacteroidales bacterium
CAGGTATCCCACCAGGTGCTTTCCGAATTTATTCTGTGGATTGCACAGCTGGGATTGTCTGCCCGGTCTCAGGCACGTATGATTTCCGGTATTAGAGCCTTTTTTAAGTATCTGATACTGGAAGATGTTGTTGAGAAAAATCCTGCTGCCTTGCTGGCTTTGCCCAGGCTGGGTCGGAAACTTCCCCAGGTGCTTTCGGTGGAAGAAATTGACCAGATGATAGCCGCCATCGACCTCAGTAATGCTCAGGGACAACGAAACCGGGCCATCCTCGAAATACTTTACGGCGGTGGGTTAAGAGTTTCTGAAGTGGTGGAACTGAAAATTTCTGATGTCTTTTTCAAAGAGGAGTTTCTGAAAATAACAGGGAAAGGCAACAAACAGCGTCTGGTTCCCCTGGGAAGTTCGGCTGCCAAAGAGATGAAGATCTACATAGAAAATCACAGGAAACAGTTGGCGGTGCAGAAAGGATTTGAGGATCATGTGTTTCTCAACCAAAGAGGTCGCAAGCTTACCAGGGTAATGATTTTTCTTGTAATCAAAGGATTGGCAGAAAAAGCAGGTATTGCTAAAAATATCAGTCCTCACACTATGCGGCACAGTTTTGCCACCCACCTGGTAGAAAGGGGCGCCGACTTAAGGGCAGTGCAGGATATGCTTGGGCACGAATCCATCACTACCACCGAAATCTATACCCATCTGGACAGGGAATACTTAAGGGAGAATCTTATCTCTTTTCATCCCCGGGGTAAGATAAGGCAAATACGATCATAAATTAACATTCTGTTTAACCGGAGTGTTGGCAGATTCCGTAATTTTGAACAACCCGTTTCAAAAAAAACATTGTACAATCAAACCTTAAAATCAAAACATCATGAATAGAATCTTTACAATTAAAAACATTTTGAGTTTTATTTTGGGTCTTTTTTTCTGGCTCCCCGTCAGTGCCCAGGTTAATCTTCATACTTCTGATTTTACTGCTTCGCAAGGAGAGGTATTTACTTCCGGAGGAAGCATCGGTAATACACCATGGGTAGTAAGCCGATCAGGGGAGGATTGGGGAGCAAGAATCCATAATAACCAGCTTGAACTAACCAATACCGCATCAACTGAGGCAAATGCGGGCGGTTGGGTTTTTGCGCACCTGGATGCGGACGATTTTGACGCTCCTTTCAGCACAGTGCTGGGAACCAACACACAACCTGTTAGCTGGTATTTCAATATGCGCCAGATACGTCCCAACCCGGCAGGCTTCTCTTCCAATGCCTATGGAGTAGCATTTATAATTGGTGCCGAAAACAGCAATGTAGCCACTTCAGGAAGTGGTTATGCCATCGTATTGGGCAACACCGGGACTCCCGATCCGGTAAGGTTGGTGAAGTTTTCTGGTGGTATTCAGTCTTTAGGCACTGCTGCAACTGGTCTTATTATTGGCTCAGATCCCCTGGACAATCCCACAGTGAATTATATGAGCATAGGCTTAACCTTTGATCCTGCAACAAGCACCTGGGAATTGTGGGGCCGTCTGGATGGCACTGAGTTTGAAGATCCCCTTGCAGGTGAGCTGACTTCCCTGGGCAGTATCGTAGACAATGAATATACCAATATTGCGCTTAATTATTTGGGTACTTATTGGCAAGGGTCAACTGCTGCCAACCAGACCGCGTATTTTGACAATGTAAGCATATGGCTGGCGGGTGAAGGTATTATGCCACCATCCATTACCAATATTGTGCAAACCCCGGCCGGGAATATTGCCCCTGAAACAACGGTGGCTGTTTCTGCTGATGTAGCTGCAGGTGACGCTCCTGTTTCATCAGTTGAGCTTCAGTGGGGGATAAGTGATGCTTCTCTTGAAAACACCATTGTTATGTCACTGGATGCCGGACAAACCTATGCTACGGTTAGCGACATCCCTGCTCAAACCCATAATACCAGTGTTTATTACCGTGTGCAAGCTACAGATACAGATGACCAAACAGCTTTATCTCCGGTATTCTCTTACCAGGTTTTAGACCCTGATATTGATTTAATTGTTACCAGTATTGTAAACCCGGGAGGTTTAACTGTTGATTTTGGCACCCCTTTCGGGGAACTTACACTGCCAGAACAAGTGAATGTTCTATTGGATAATGAAGAGATGATGGCTCTTACTGTTAACTGGCTGCAGGGAGATTATGACGGGCAGGCTGCCGGACTTTATATCCTTCAGGGTGAACTGGTCATGGAGGATGGGATTACAAACCCCGAAAATCTCCAGGCTCAGATAGAGGTTACCGTATCAGAAGAAATATTTGTACCCGATGATGTAGTTATCGGCTATACTTTTCCTGTGGCAGACAACCCGGGTGCAAACCTTGGGACTACTGAAAATATTGGCAATCTTATCAGCCGCGAGGAAGGGTTTGTTGGAAATTTAACCTATCCGGCAGGTGTGACGGGTCAGAGTGTTTCTTCTACCGGATGGAACGATGGAATTGATAGCAAATTCTGGATGATAGGCTTTTCCACCATCGGATTTTCTGATCTGCTGGTAAGCAGTGCTCAGCAAAGCTCCAATACCGGACCCCGCGATTTCAAACTGCAGTACCGTATTGCCCAGGGAGAGTGGCAGGATGTTGCGGATGCAGATATCACTGTTGCCAACAATTTTACTTCTGGTGTATTGTTGCAGGTTCCGCTTCCGGAAGCAATGGAAGAAAAAGCCCAGGTTTATCTTCGCTGGATAATGACCAGCAACACTTCTGTGAATGGAAATGTTGTTTCATCCGCAGGGACCAGCAGGATTGATCATATTTTTGTGGAGGGAACAGATTCAGGCTTTGTACCCAATGTGGTTTCTGTGGAAACTTTGCCGGGTATTGAAGTGGAGCAGGGTACTGCCTTTGACCAGATTGGTTTGCCTGAAATGGTAGCTGTAACACTGAATAACAACCAGGTAGTTGACATGGAGGTAATATGGAGTGAAGGTGATTATGATGCTGATGTTACAGGAGACTATCTTATTACGGGAGAGCTCGTTCTGCCTGATGGAATAACCAACGATGATGATGTTCAGGCACAGGTGAATGTTTCGGTGGTAGAAGAAATCTTGGTATTGAATATTGTTAGCGTTCATGTTATCGATCAGCTAATCATCGTGGATCAGGGTACCATGTTTGGAGATATTCCATTGCCCCTGGTTGCAGATGTAACCCTGGACAATGATTCAGTTCTTCAGCTTGATGTAATCTGGTTTGAGGGAGACTACGATGCTACCCATCCCGGAGTATACCAGCTTGAAGGAGAAGTTGTGCTGGTGGCAGGAATCGAAAATCCGGACAACCTGATGGCTGAAATATCAGTAGAGGTGCTGGAAATCCCACAGGAAATTATTGTGGCTGGCTGGACTTTCCCTGAAAACACCCAGGGAGCCAATGAAGGAATTGAAGAAAATATTGGGAAATTCATTTCCAGGGAGCCTGGTTTTGATGGCTCCTACAGCTGGCTGGCCGGGGCTTCCGGCGATGCTATCAGTACTACCCAATGGGTAGATGGCGAAGGGGTTAGATACTGGATGATAGAACTGACTACCATTGGTTACGGCGAATTGAATCTTTCCAGCAAGCAAAGAGGTTCCAATACCGGACCGCGGGATTTTACTATCCAGTATAGAATAGGACAATCAGGTAGCTGGGTGGATGTGGAAAACAGCAATATTACCGTAGAGAATAACTTCACTGCCGGAGTACTTGCAGATTTGCCTTTGCCTGCAGCCTGCAATAACAAACCTTTCCTTTATATCCGCTGGGTGATGGATTCAAATGTATCTGTCAATGGTGGTGATATTGCCGGTGCAGGAACCTCAAGGATTGATGATATTTTTGTGAAAGGAGTATTC
>SLPR01000264.1 GCA_007131895.1 Bacteroidales bacterium
TACCACTTGCACATATGCTCATTTCCATAAAAGCCACACAAAAGGGGCTGGGTAAATTGATCATCAATACTGAAAAAATCAATCAGGACCTGGAAGAAAACTGGATGGTTGTGGCAGAAGCCATCCAAACAGTGCTTCGAAAAATCAATTACCCCGAGCCATATGAAAAACTAAAGGAACTAACGCGCACCAACCAGGCCATAACCAGAAATACCATTCATTCTTTTATTCAGTCTCTCGAAATAACCGACCCTGTAAAAGAATCGCTCATGAATATCACACCTTATAACTATACCGGGATTTTGCCCAGGATTGACTGATGCAGCAATAAAAATGTTGGTGAAAACAACGTTTTTCCTGCTGAGCGACCCCATCAAATAACCCGAAACATCCAATATGGAGAATTACAATAAAATTTTAGCTTATATAAAGCCTTACTGGTCAAAAGTATCTCTCAACGTTTTCTTCAACTTTCTATCCGTTGTTTTCAATGTTTTTTCCGTTACCATGATTATTCCCGTGCTGGGCATATTATTTGAAACCCAGCCTGTGGTTGCCGAAAGCATGCCTTTTGCCTTTAGTGCAGAAGTACTCAAAAACAACTTTTACTACTATATCAGCCAGATGATGATTACCCTGGGAAGTTCCCGTGCGCTTATCGTCGTTGGGTTGTTTGCCATAATTATGAGCTTCTTCAAAAACAGCTTTAAGTACCTGGCCATGTATCATCTTGCATGGATCAGAAACACGGTGGTAAAAGACATCAGGAATGATTTGTACGATAAATCCCTTGAGCTACCCCTCTCTTATCATTCCAGTGAAAAAAAGGGGGATCTGATCAGCCGTATGACCAGTGATGTCCAGCAAATTGAGCACAGTGTAATCAGCTCCCTGGAAATGATTTTCAGAGAGCCTATCACTATCCTGGTTTTACTGGGAACGCTTTTATTGATCAGCCCATCGCTTACCCTGGTGGTGTTTATCCTGTTGCCCGTCAGTGGTTTTATCATCGGACGTATAGGTAAAACCCTCAGGGCTACTGCCCTGAAAGGGCAGAATAAACTTGGACTCATTTTATCTGTGCTGGAAGAGACACTGTCAGGCATCAGGGTTATCAAAGCCTTTAATGCAGAAAAAAAAATGCAGGAACGCTTTTTCAGCCTCAACAGCTTTTATACCCTTATCATGACCAAAATGTACAGGAAGCAATATCTTGCTTCTCCCATCAGCGAGTTTTTAGGCACAGCAGTGGTGGTAATAATTGTCTGGTATGGTGGTTCACTGGTTCTGAGTCCCGAAAGCAGCCTGAGCCCACAAAGTTTTATTGCCTACCTGATTCTGTTTGCTCAAATCATCAACCCTGCCAAATCCTTTTCCACGGCTTACTACAATGTTTTAAAAGGAATGGCCTCTGCCGACAGAATAGAAGACATTATGAAGGCCGAAATAAAGATCAAAGACACTGAAAATGCCAGACCAATACAGTCCTTCGACCAATCCATTGAATTCAGAAACGTGAGTTTCCGTTATGCCAGTGAACCGGTACTCAAAGGGGTTAACCTGGTTATCCCCAAAGGAAAAACCATTGCACTGGTGGGGCAATCAGGAGCTGGAAAATCAACCCTGGTAGACCTGATACCCCGGTTTTATGATGTAACAGAAGGAGATATTCTGGTGGATGGCGTCAACATCAGGGATTTGAAACTAAAAAACCTCCGGGCCCTGATGGGCAACGTGAGCCAGGAGGCAATCCTTTTTAACGATACTTTTTTCAACAACATCGCTTTTGGAGAATATAATATTTCCGAAGAGGATGTGATTATAGCAGCCAAAATAGCCAATGCTCACGAATTTATTGAAAAAACACCCCTGGGTTATTATACCAATATCGGAGACAGGGGAAACAAGCTATCAGGCGGACAGCGCCAGAGACTCAGCATTGCCAGAGCCGTGCTTAAAAATCCACCTGTCCTCATTCTTGATGAGGCAACCTCTGCACTGGATACAGAATCAGAAAAGCTGGTGCAGGAAGCGCTGAGCAATGTAATGAAAAACAGAACCTCCATCGTTATTGCACACAGACTATCTACTGTAGTAAACGCCGATACCATATGTGTGATGCATGATGGAGAAATTGTGGAGAGGGGCAACCATGAGCAGTTACTTGCAAGTGAAGGGTACTATAAAAAACTTCATAGCCTGCAAATGTTTGCAGAATAAAATCATTGATTATTTTTGTGTAACGAAACATAAAATCAAACCATTTAAAATCAATCAAACTTTAGTAACATGGATTTAAGTAAAATAATGTCAATTTCCGGGAAAAGTGGTTTGTTTAAAATCGTTTCCCAGTCGCGTGGAAGTATTATTGTTGAATCTTTGGCTGATGGTAAAAAAATGCCGGTCTTTGCAACCCACCGGTCATCTGTCCTGGAAGATATCAGCATGTTTACCAATACTGAGGATGTTCCTTTGAAGGAAGTATTGTGGAGTATATACCAGAAGGAAGGCGGGAAAGCTTTGTCAATAGATCTCAAAGCCGACGGTGAGCAGCTTAAGGAGTATTTTGAAACCATTCTCCCGGATTACGATCAGGAAAGGGTTTATGCCAGCGACATCAGGAAATTATTTGCATGGTACAACCTGTTGCTTGAACATGATCTGATCAGTGAACCCATAGCTGAGGAGAATGAAGAAGAGAAAACTGCACCAGGTGAGACTGAAGCAAAAGAAGAAGCACCTGAGGAAGCCCCAAAAACTGAAGCATCCAAAAAGGCAGCTTCTCCAAAAACTCCTTCAAAAAAAGAAAAAAAAGAAGACAACACCGACCAATAACCTTTAAGGCCTGATTTCTAAAATGTATAAATCGCTGCTTCGCCCCTTTCTGTTTCTTTTTCCTCCCGAAACAGTCCATCATATGGTGGTAAAAATGCTGCATGCCGGTTTCATGATACCGGGCATCAAAAGTTTGGTTAAAAAGACCTGTAAAGTACAGGATCCACTTCTGGAAACCGAACTTTTTGGAATTCGCTTTCCCAACAGGGTGGGCCTTGCAGCAGGTTTTGATAAAAAGGCAAACATTTACAATCATCTGGCAGCCTTCGGGTTTGGGCATATTGAAATAGGAACCGTTAACCCCCTTCCTCAACCTGGAAATCCCAAACCCAGGCTTTTCCGGTTAAAAAAAGACAAAGCCCTTATTAACAGAATGGGTTTTAACAATCCCGGCGTTGATGTTTTTGTCAAAAACCTGAAAAAACACAAACCGGAGGTGATTATTGGAGGGAATATTGGTAAAAACACACTTACTACCAATGAAAATGCCCTTGAAGATTATCTGATTTGCTTTAATAAGCTGTACGATTGGGTAGATTATTTCGTTATCAATGTTAGTTGCCCCAATATTGAAGGTCTTGGCAAATTGCAGGACAAGGATGAGCTCATTAAGATTATTACCCGAATCAATGAAGCCAGTCAGCAAAAAGCTATACGCAAACCGATACTGCTGAAAATTGCCCCGGATCTTTCTCCCGGACAACTGGACGATGTGATCCATGTGGTTGAAGCAACAGGTATTGATGGTATTATTGCCACCAACACTACTATCACACGCGACCATCTTGCCACAGAAAAAGGTGAAATAGAGCAGATAGGACGAGGAGGCCTGAGTGGCAAGCCACTGAAGGACAAATCCACACAAACCATAAGGTACATTGTGGATAAATCTGAAGGGCGAATTCCTGTTATTGGCGTGGGTGGAATAATGACCCCCGAAGATGCCATTGAAAAACTTGAAGCCGGGGCAAGCCTGGTGCAGATTTACACCGGTTTTGTTTACCAGGGACCTTCATTGGTGAAAAGATTGAACAAAACA
>SLPR01000545.1 GCA_007131895.1 Bacteroidales bacterium
ACCCGCGAAGACCGAGAGGCAACCATCATGTACTTCCTGATGGTAGATCGTTTTCGCAATGGCAATCCCGACCGCGACGATCCGGTTGATGACCCGGAAGTGGCCCCCAGGGCCAATTTTCATGGCGGAGACCTTGATGGGGTGCTGGAAAAGATTGAAGATGGCTACTTCACGGATCTGGGAGTGAATGCCGTTTGGTTTTCTCCCATTACACAAAACCCTTTGGAAGCCTACATCGAGTTTCCCGAGCCCAAAAGAAAATACACCGGATACCATGGCTATTGGCCCATCACCCTCACAACCATCGATCACCGGTTTGGGGATGACCAGGTTATGGAACAGCTGGTAAATTCGGCGCACGAGAGAGACATCAGTGTTCTGATGGATTTTGTTTCTAATCATGTACATAAAAACAATCCCCTTATCATCGATAATCCCGAATGGGCAACAACCCTTAACCTTCCCGATGGCAGGCAAAATATCCGTATCTGGGATGAGCACCGCCTTACTACCTGGTTTGACGATTTTCTTCCCAGTTTAGACTTCTCTCAGCCAGAAGTAATCCAAACCATGGTTGACAGTGCCTTTTACTGGATCGACAGGTTTGGTTTGGATGGTTTCAGGCACGATGCCACCAAGCATGTTCCGCTGGAATTCTGGCGTGCCCTTACCCAAAAACTGAAGGAAGAAAAAATGTTTCCGGAAAACTTCCGCCTCTTCCAGATTGGTGAAACCTTTGGAAGCCATGATTTGATTTCCAGTTATGTAGGATCAGGGATGATGGATGGAAAGTTCGATTTTAACCTGTACTGGGATGCCAGGGCTGTTTTTGCCATTGATGATGAGCCTTTTGAAAGACTTGATTACTCCTTGCACCAGAGTTTCAGTTACTATGGTTTTCAGAATCTGATGGGCAATATTACCGGCAATCACGATATGCCTCGTTTTATCTCACTGGCTGGTGGCGATCTTGGATTTGATGAAGACGATACCGAACCGGGCTGGGAAAGAGAAATAGGGGTTGGAGATCCGGTAGGATACAAAAAACTCTCTTCTCTCACTGCTTTTATCATGACCATCCCCGGAGTGCCGGTGATATATTATGGAGATGAAATAGGATTGCCAGGTGCCAATGATCCTGACAGCCGCAGGCCCATGATTTTTGAGAATCTTACACCCAATCAGCTGCAGGTAAGAGAAACCCTCAAAAAGCTTACCCGACTAAGAAGCTCAAACCTGGCTTTTGTCTATGGTGACTTCAATACCCTTGAAGCTTCTGATGAGATTTATGCATACGCGCGCACCTATTTTGACAACCGTGCCATAGTGGTTTTCAACAAGAGTAACCAATCGCGCACCGTTACCCTTGATTTGCCCACATGGTTTCGTGGGGTAGACTATCAGGTGCACTTTGGCGCTGCAGCAAATATAGAAACCAGCAGGCTTGAGGTGTCACTCCCGCCCAATAGCTTTGAGGTTTTAACGTATAAAAAAAGCAGTAATTAACTGAAGTTGTTCGAATTTAATACATTGTATTATGCCTAATAAAAGAAAAACCATAGCTCTGGTAGCACACGATAACAGAAAAAAGGAACTGGTTGAATGGGCTGACTGGAACCGGGATGCATTGCTCAACCATGACGTAATATGCACGGGTACTACCGGTAAGATCATTGAAGAAACCCTTACTTCCAAACTCACCCCAACGGAAATTAAGGATTTCAGGCTTACCAGGCTTAAATCAGGGCCACTAGGAGGCGACCAGCAGCTGGGCGCACTGATTGTGGATGGCAAAATTGACATGATGGTCTTTTTCTGGGACCCCATGCAGCAACAGGCGCATGATGTGGATGTGAAAGCATTGTTGCGCATTACGGTGTTGTACAATGTTCCCACTGCATGCAACAGGGCCACAGCCGACTTCCTGATTTCTTCAGGATTGTTTGACAAAGAATATCTGCCTAAACCCATGAATGTGGATGACTATCTCAACCGGGTCATTGATATTTAAATTTCCCGGGAAAGATTAGGAATTGGATTATCGGTTTTTGTTTGTACAGTTTACTATTTACTACGCTGTATTTTACCCAATTAATTTCAAATTTAACACAATCAACAATGAAAAAAAGGATGTTTGAATTATCAAAAAATGCAGGAATAGCGACTTTTGCAATGTTGCTGTTGTTTGCTCTTTCATGTGCGGGTCCTCAGAGGCCTTCCGACGATGTAGAAGTGCTGGTGAGCACGGTTTCGCACCCCGAATGGAGCAAAAATGCCAATTTGTATGAAGTAAACGTAAGGCAGTTTACTCCAGAGGGAACTTTTAATGCTTTTGCTGAGCACCTTCCCCGTCTCAAAGAAATGGGTGTGGATATTCTATGGTTTATGCCCGTTACTCCCATTGGGGAAGTGGAGCGCAAAGGGACACTGGGCAGTTATTATTCGGTGAAGGATTACACGGGTATCAACCCCGAGTTCGGCACCATGGAAGATTTTAAAAACCTTGTGGAAAAAATTCATGGGATGGGGATGTATGTGCTTGTAGACTGGGTAGCCAATCATACTGCCTGGGACCACCAGTGGACAGAGACCAAACCTGAATTTTATTATCGTGATGCCGATGGCAATGTAACACCTCCCCATGATACAGACTGGTCGGATGTGATTCAGCTGGATTATGGTAACCAGGAACTCTGGGATGCCATGATTGGCGAAATGAAGTTTTGGCTGGAAGAGGTAAATATTGATGGTTTCCGCTGCGATGTTGCCTATATGGTTCCCACGGAGTTCTGGAACATGGCCCGTCAGGAGCTGGAAAAGGTAAAACCCATCTTTATGCTGGCCGAAGCAGACCATCCTGAGCTCATGGAGCACGCTTTCAATGCAGGGTATTCATGGACTTCACATCATGCGATGAACAGCATTGCCCGTGGCGACCAGAATGTGAGTGCGCTGGATAACTATTTTTTTGGTAAGCCCCTTGAAAATGAAGACCAACAAGAGGAAGAAGTACAGGCTGTTACTTATACTTTTGACAGAAGTGTAAGCCATTACCCCATTGGAACCTATAAAATTAACTTTATTGATAACCATGATGAAAACTCATGGGCAGGAACAGTAAGGGATCGCCTGGGAGACGGCAAAAAGGCTTTTGCTGTTAAGATTTTCACCGTTAATGGCATGCCCTTGTTGTATAACGGACAGGAAGCCGGTCTTGACAAAATGCTTGAATTTTTTGAAAAAGATGAGATCGACTGGAGTGATTTGAGATATGAAGAATTCTATGCCACCCTGATCAGGTTCAAACATGAGAACAAAGCTTTGTGGAATGGTCTTGAAGGTGGTGCCATGAAAAGAGTGAATACCAATGATGATCTCAATGTTTTTTCTTTTACACGCGAGAAAGACAATAATAAGGTATGGGTGGTCCTGAACCTTTCTGACCAACCCCGCAGGGTTGAGTTTACTGCAGGTGACTTTGCAGGTGAATACAATGTATTGTTTAGCGAAGATAACGTGTCTGTAAATACTGACTATTCACTGGAAATGGAAGCCTGGGGGTACAAAGTGTTTTACAAATAAGCTGTCCATATCCGGACCCGTTGATTTTAATGCCGGAAAAAATGCAGAAAAGCGAATTCCTTATTATTAGGGATTCGCTTTTTTAAGTAAGAAGATACGGTGAAAAGATTAAAAAGCTATTGCAACCTGTAACAGGCATGGGTAAAGTTCTCCAGAAAGTCGAGACACTGGATTTTTGCTTCAACAAATCCCATGTGTCCTACATTTCTCAAAATGAGAGAGTAAGCAGTTTCTGTAAGGGCCATTTGCACCCAGATATTTTCAAAAGGAACACGA
>SLPR01000022.1 GCA_007131895.1 Bacteroidales bacterium
GGAATCAGCAATCCATTAACTACCCTTACTTTTAAACACTCCTTTAAACGTTAAAGATTTCACAACACTATGGAATTTCCATTGCAAACCCGTAAATTTGCACTTTGTAATATTTTCACTTTGTAAATAATGTCAGATACATATAACACCACCGAAGCACCCTTCTGCCAGATAAAAAAAAGCTGGAGAAGACTCCAGAAACTGGATCAGGATTTGCGACAACAGGCGGATATTTCACTGGATGAAGCCATCGTATTGTGCTGCTTGTCGCAACGGTGTAAATGCCAGGGCAATGTTGCCGAAGAAACTGGATTGACTACCACCCAGGCATCCAGGGTACTGAGCAAACTGGAAGACAAGCATCTCATTGAGCGAAGCATCGATGCTGCCGATAAACGAAAAATGATATTCACCCTCAGCCTATCGGGACACCAAACGCTCGAAAAGATTACCCCTCTTGGGGTCAACCATATTGCATTGTAATTATTTTCACAACTACTATACACTTATTTTTATATGAACATACTTATTATTGGTGGTGTGGCAGGAGGAGCCACTACCGCAGCAAGACTCAGAAGAAACGATGAAAATGCCAGCATCATCATGGTGGAACGGGGAGAACACATCAGCTATGCCAATTGCGGCCTCCCCTATTACATAGGCGGCACCATTGCCGAGCGCGACAGTCTTTTCGTGCAAACCCCGCAGGCTTTTTCCCAAAGATTCAACATTGATGTAAGGGTTCAGCAGGAGGTTATTTCCATTAACGCCGAAGCCAAAACTGCCCGCATAAAAAATCTGGCTACAGGAGAGGAGTACGAACAATCGTTCGACAAGCTGGTGCTTTCGCCCGGAGCAGAACCTGTGCGCCCTAACCTTCCGGGCATTGATTCCGAAGGGATTTTCACCCTGCGCAATGTAACCGACACCGACCGCATCAAGAACTACATTGAAGAGCACCAAATCAAGAGAGCCATCGTGGTGGGTGCAGGATTTATCGGGCTGGAAATGGCCGAGAACCTGCATAAGCTGGGCATCTTTGTTTCCATCGTAGAAATGGCCGAACAGGTGATGACCCCGCTGGATTACAGCATGGCATCGCTGGTACACCAGCACCTGAAAACCAAGAATGTGGAATTTTTCCTGAAAGCCGCTGTTACATCTTTCCGCAGGGAAAACGGCGGCATCGCAGTAACCCTGCAGAGTGGGCGCGTTTTGCAAAGCGACCTGGTAATCCTATCCATTGGTGTGCGCCCCGACAGCCACCTGGCAAAAAATGCCGGACTGGAATTGGGCAAAACAGGGGGGATTAAGGTAAACGAGTATCTGCAAACGTCGCACCCCGATATTTATGCCGTGGGCGACGCCATTGAATATCCCAACCCTATCACAGACATACCTCAGATTACTTACCTTGCAGGTCCCGCCAACAAGCAGGGACGCATCTGTGCCGACAACATTGTCCGCGACAACCAACGTAAATACCAGGGTTCTATCAATACCGCCATTGCCAAGGTTTTCGACATTACTGTGGCTTCCACCGGCGTTTCGGGCAGGACACTGCGCAAAAACAATATACCCTACACTTCTTCCATCACCCACTCCGGTTCGCACGCAGGATATTACCCCGGCGCCATCCCCATGAGCATCAAAATTGTATTCCACCCTGAAACAGGAAAACTCTACGGTGCCCAGATTGTGGGTTATGATGGTGTGGACAAACGCATTGACCTGCTGGCTACCGTAATCAAAAACGCAGGGACCATTTACGATCTGACCGAGATAGAACACGCCTACGCTCCCCCCTACTCTTCTGCAAAAGACCCCGTAAATATTGCAGGATTTGCAGCAGAAAACATCATCACCGGCAGGGTAAAAGCATGCTCCTGGCGCGACATCGAAAAAACCAGCAGCAAAGACACCCTGTTATTGGATGTACGCACACCAGACGAATTCGAACTGGGCACTATTCACAATGCATTGAACATCCCCATTGATGAAATCAGAGACCGCATGGAGGAAATTCCCCGCGACAAGCGCGTTATTGTGTTTTGCGGAGTGGGACTGAGAGGTTATGTGGTATGCCGCATCCTTCATCAAAATGGATTTGACAATGTGGAGAACCTGAGTGGTGGAATCAAAACATGGGAGTTTGCCATCCAGAAACAAAGCAACGAAGATATTTATGAGAAAGACTTTGTAGGACTCGACGACAATATCTATCAAAGCAAAGCCTTTGAGAAACATCCTGTGGCCGAACAATTTGCTTCCCTGCAAATCGATGCATGCGGATTGCAATGCCCCGGCCCCATTCTCAAACTGAAAAACAGTGTGGCGGATGCACAACCCGGCCAGGTGATTGAAATGAAAGCTACCGACCCCGCTTTTGAATCGGACGTGAAAGCCTGGGCCAACATGACCGGCAACAAACTGCTCGATGTATCGCAGGCTTCAGGTGTTATTACAGCACGCCTGCAGAAAGGCTCACCTTCTGCCAGGCCTTCAAATGCGGGCAAAGTGACGGATAACAAAACCATGGTGGTCTTCAGTGACGACCTGGACAAAGCCCTGGCCTCATTCGTCATCGCCAACGGTGCCGCTTCCACAGGCAAAAAAGTTTCCCTGTTCTTCACCTTCTGGGGGCTGAACATTCTGAAAAAGCAAAACAAACCTGCCGTGAAGAAAGACTTCATGGGGCGTATGTTTGGCATGATGCTTCCTGGAAACAGCAAAGGGCTCAAACTTTCCAAACTCAATATGATGGGAATGGGCAGCAGCATGATGCGCAACATCATGAAAAATAAAAACATTGACTCGCTGGAATCGCTCATAACCCAGGCACAGGAAAACGGCGTAGAGTTTATTGCCTGCACCATGTCAATGGGTGTAATGGGCGTGAAGAAGGAAGAACTTATCGACGGGGTGCAATTTGGAGGCGTAGCCACTTACCTGGAACGAACCGAAGAAGCCAACCTGAATTTGTTTATCTGATTTTGGGAGGAGGAAGCTGGAAGCTCGAAGGATTGGAGGCTTGAGATGGAAGTTGAGGCATTTGAATCTTATAAATCCAGATTTCAGAATCCAGATTTGAGAATGCAGATTTGAGAATTGGAAACGCCAATTAGTAGCACTGCCCCAAACTCCTATCTTTGTGACATATGGCACAAAGATAGGAGTGAAAGGATTATAGAAAAAGAGAGCTCGGCAGAAAAAGGCGCTTCGGGAAAAATACAGTGAAAAGTGGGGTTGGTAATGACAGCGCAGTGAGGAAGCATGATTAGAGACCGAAGACGGGAGCTGGAAGCCGAAGGTGAAAGGAATCAGAAACAAATTGCGTATATTTGAGGGAACAAAATTGTTGACCCATGAAGCATCACCCTTTTACCCGTCTGGTTCCTCTGCTGGCATTTCTACTGGCCATAACTGCCTGCAACACATTGCAGGAGAGCGCTGACCCGCGTTACGCGGCAACCTACCTGAGCTATCCCAACGGAGTGGCTGACATGCGGCTGGAACTCAAAGAAAACGCCCGCTTTGAATACCACCTGGAGATTTACCCTGAACCCGGCAATGAACAGGGAGATACCCTGCCCGAGCAGTTTACTTTCAAAGGAAGATGGGGCAACAACGATGAACAATACATCCTGCGCTTCCGCCGCCGCAACAAACCCGACCTCTATGCCCTGGCCAACCCGGGCTACGAACCTTCTACCGAAGTAGTTGTAACTGATGAACGTACCCTGCGGTTTCCGCTGTATGATGAAGAAGTGGTGATATGGGGAGTGAGGTGCTTTAGGGAGGAATGATGGCTCAAAGGTGAACGGTGAAAGCTGAAAGGGAGTCAGAAGCACAGAAA
>SLPR01000163.1 GCA_007131895.1 Bacteroidales bacterium
AAAGGTTGGCCAGTATTTCGTTGAGTTCCTTAAGTTTCAATTCATCCTTTTCTCTCTTGATGGCTTCTTTTTCAATTTCCAGCTGTCGAATTCTTCTTTCCGCTTCATCAAGCTCCTCCGGCACCGAATTCATCTCCAGTCTCATCTTGGATGCAGCTTCATCGATCAGGTCAATGGCTTTGTCCGGAAGAAAGCGATCTGATATATATCGTTGCGAGAGGTCAACAGCAGCCACGATAGCTTCATCTTTGATTCTTACCTGGTGATGGGTTTCATAGCGTTCTTTCAAACCTCTGAGGATAGAGATTGCATCAGTGCGGTCCGGTTCATCCACCGATACTGTCTGAAAACGTCTTTCCAGGGCTTTGTCTTTTTCGAAATAGCGTTGATACTCTTTGAGGGTGGTTGCCCCTATGGCACGCAGCTCTCCGCGGGCCAGTGCCGGTTTCAGAATATTGGCGGCATCCATGGCCCCCTCACCGCTACCTCCGGCACCTACAAGGGTATGTATCTCATCAATAAATAAAACAACTTCACCATCTGAGGAAACTACTTCTTTGATTACAGCTTTAAGCCGTTCTTCAAATTCTCCCTTGTATTTGGCTCCGGCAATAAGGGAACCCATATCAAGACTGAAAATTTTTTTGGATTTAAGGTTCTCGGGTACATCGCCATTGATAATGCGATGGGCAAGTCCCTCGGCAATGGCTGTTTTCCCCACGCCGGGTTCACCAATCAGGATGGGATTGTTTTTGGTGCGGCGCGAAAGAATCTGAAGTATACGCCGAATCTCCTCATCACGACCTATCACAGGATCGAGTTTTCCCGAAATGGCATCTTTGTTCAAATCTCTTGCATACTTGCCAAGGGCATTATAGGTTTCTTCTGCCGACTGGCTGGTTACTTTTGAACCTTTTCGCAGCTCTGTGATGGCGAGTTTAAGATCCTTCTCGTTAAGGCCACTGTCTTTCATCAGGGTAGAAGTATTGTCTTTCCCTTTAAGCAATGCAAGCAGCAGGTGCTCTATGCTGATAAATTCATCACCCAGGTCTTTTGACTGGCGCAGCGCATTTTGCAGGGTTTGGTTGGTTTCCTGCGAAAGGTAAACGTTTCCTCCTGTAACTTTGGGATAGGATTCCAGAACCCTGTCGATAACCTGGATGAGGGTTTGTAAGTTTACATTGCATTTTTTCAGAAGAAATGGGCTTACACTATCATCGGCTGTAAGAATACCTTTGAGTAAATGGCTGTTTTCCACTGCCTGGTGCTGAAAGCCCATGGCTATTTCCTGTGCCTTCTGAAGGGCCTCCTGCGATTTTAATGTGAAATTGTCTGTGTTCATATATTTTGATGTTTGGTTTTCTTTCTGCTTTGATTTAAAATGGTTTCTTTGTTAAGAGTGTATTTTTTATATCAAAGAATAAACCATTGACAAGCAGAGAAAGTTTCAGGTCAAAATGGCATTGCTGTTGGGTCTGAGCTGTCAGGATTGCAGTGTTTTGATAAAAGAAAAAAATTATTGGTCCGTCAAAGAGATACTTTTTGTATTATTGCCGATTGTTATTCTGGAATATTGATAAAGAGGATAAATTTTCATTATTGGACAAAGCAGCCTGAAATATAAGATGATTTTGCTCATTCCGGGAGACCTTGTTTTGTTTGAAGATATGTATATGAATTAACTTAAGATGCGTATGTTGAATAAAATACAATTACACTGGCAGATATTTATCGCCCTGTTACTGGCAATAGCATTTGGAATCCTGTTTCCCAATCAAGTGGATTATGTTACCTGGATGGGAGATTTGTTTCTCAGGGCATTGCGAATGATTATTATCCCACTCATATTTGCTTCAATTGTGTCGGGGGTAACAGGTATAGGAAGTAGTGAAAACCTGGGACGCATGAGTTTAAAAACCATCTCCTATTATTTGCTTACAAGCTTATTTGCTATCGTAACCGGGCTTGTACTGGTAAATCTGATAAAGCCTGGGGTAGGGGCAGACCTGGGTTTGAGCATGGTAGTGATGGAGCTGGATGTAACAGCGGATAGCTTTGGTCAGACCCTGATAAAAATCATTCCTACCAATATTATTGATGCCATGGCCAGGGGCGATTTGCCAGCCATTATTTTCTTTGCTATTTTCTTTGGCTTTTTTACCACAAAGGTAAATGCAAGATATAGTGCCCCTATTATTGATTTTTTCAACGCGGTATTTGAGGTGATGATGAGCATTACCATGTTTGTAATAAAGTTTACCCCTCTGGGTGTTTTCGCCATAGTAGCGGGTTTGATAGCCGAACAATCCGGGAATTTGCTAATGGTGTTTGGAAGTTTGGGCATTTACATGTTAACTGTAACAGGAGCTTTGGCTATTCATGCCTTTATCACCCTGCCTCTTTTGCTCAGGTTTTTGGGGCGCGCCAACCCTGTAAAGCATGCGCGGGGAATGTCGGTGCCTTTACTGACCGCATTTTCCACTTCCAGCAGCAGTGCCACCCTGCCCTTAACCATGGAGGCAGTTGAGTTTAAAAGTGGGGTGTCAAACAAAACCACCAGTTTTGTTTTACCCCTCGGGGCTACCATCAATATGGACGGGACAGCATTGTATCAGTGTGTCGCAGTTTTGTTTATTGCGCAGGCTTATGGCATTGAGATGGGCATACTTCAACAATTAATTATTGTTATAACAGCTTTGCTGGCATCTATTGGAGCGGCCGGAATTCCCATGGCCGGGCTGGTGATCATGACCATCATACTCACAGCAGTGGGGCTTCCGCTGGAAGGAATTGGTCTGATCCTGGCAGTGGACCGTATCCTTGATATGTTCAGGACTGCCGTAAATGTATGGAGCGACAGCTGCGGTGCGGTAATTATTGCAAAGAGTGAAGGGGAAATTACCAATGTGTGAGTGAAGATTTTACTGCAGTAAAGGGCATAAAAAAACCGTCTCAAAATTGTTTGAGACGGTTTTTTTTGAGTTGTACTAAAACAAGGTTTTAGTTGGCAACTTTGGTATAAGTCGCATTGCTGTAAGTAGTTACAATTTCTCCACCTACAAGTTCCTTGATGATAATATCAAAACTAACCAAAGCTCTGTTTTCACCGTTATAGGTGCCTGTAGCAGAAATACTTTCACCTGCTAACCAGCTGGAGGGCTTGTATTCGGCAACAGTAATAATATTTCCGTTAATAGTTGCATTTGCCGTAGTTGAGAAACCGGCAAACCCCTGGATAAGAAGCTTGTTGTATTCATCAACATGCTGCAAAACAGTTACTTCATAGGTTATGGGAGTAGTATCGCCGTCTTCCAGGTCAGAAACGTCATAAGTTCCGGCGAGTAGTTTGCTTGAAATGTAAACATTTCTGTCGGCTGTTTGATCAGCGGCAGTATAGGTAAATACATAATGATTTACCTCGTAAATATTCCAATCGGGCATTGCTTGCCATGATACTTCAGAAATGTCAATGCCATCTACGGTTACACCGGCCATAGGGTTAAACTCTGCACCCAGATCAAGCGTTGCATCGGCTGGAACGCTCAGGATTACGTCCTCATCTTCGCTACAGGCAGTAAAAAGGAATGCTCCCAATGTTAGGGCTGCTGCAAATTTCATCAGATTTTTCATATTCATTCGTTTTTGTTAATAAAAAAATATTGGTTGTTGTTTTTAATGGATTGCAAAAGTAAGCATTTTTTTCATTAGTTTTTTTTCCATCTGAAAATATCATATCTTTGCCTACCGATAAGTTTACTAACTATAAAAACAAACCAACTATGAAAAAGATTTTCGGAATTTTATTACTGGTTATACCATTTTTCTTTGCTTCCTGTGGTGGTGGCTCGCAACCTGCCGGACAAGACGAGGACGCCGAGACTGTAATTCAACAAGATGAACTTGCAGTGCCTGCACCCACAACTCCACCAGTAACTCCTGCACCTTTGACTACTGAACAACAAGCTGTTGTAGATTCCCTATTAAAGGATGCTGAAGTAGCAGGCAGACGCGAAGACGGTAGAAGAGAACGCGGTGATCAGGCAACGGAAGAAGAAAGAAGAGAAGATGGACGCAGACAACGTGGTGACCAGGCAGAAGAAGAAGAAAGAAGAGAAGATGGCCGCCGTCAGCGTGGAGACTAGTGCAAGAAGTTTTTAAAAGACATAAAAAAGGTTGGCTTTCGGGCCAGCCTTTTTTTATTTATACAAGTTGGTTAAAACGTTTTTTAGCTTTTCCTCTGTTATGGGTTTGATAAAAAAAAAAAAAAAACCCTTGTCAGCATAATTATCAAAAAAATCTCCCGGATTGTGCGCTGTAATGGCAATGATAGGGATTTCTTTCTTTTCCCCCCTGAAGTTTGTCCTGATGAACCGGGTAGTTTCCAATCCATTCCTCACAGGCATTTCAATATCCATTAATATCAAATCATAAGAAGCCTTGTTGAGTTTTTCAATGGCCTCCTCTCCATTTACTGCCTCGTCATAGGTATATCCCAGGCTGCTGATAACTATACCTGCCTGAAGTCGGTTGGTATATAAATCGTCTGTAACAAGTATATGCATTTATTATGTTTCTTTTTTTAATCAGCAACCAGTTTAGGTGTTGCATGATGCTGATATAATATAGCCCCTTTGTTTGCAGGATAGAACGGAAGAAGTTACCGCAGGAAAAACAGATAACAACGGGTCATTTGTTTTCTTTCTTGCACAGAACAACAAAATTACGATTATTTATACTTCCTTTCACGGACTGCAAAAAAATCAGCGATACCCTTAAATGTACGCATAAAATTTGCCGTAATTCTACTGTTTTATTCATACTCCACACTGTTTAATTTTACCCATCGAATGCATGATTGTTTTATTAAGAATAAAAGGTTTCAGTTTTAAATTTAACAACAATGGAAACAAAAGAGAATTCTTATCAAATGTGGGTTAAGCAAATTTATCCCCGGATTTTCAGACTCCAATTGGTTAAAAGGGATCAATGGAGAGAAAATGTGGTTTTTGAAACCATTTCTTCCACCATTCCTTCGACGCTTGAACTGATATTTTATTATAACCAGGCAGAGTCACCGGTATAACAAGCTGCTGGTAAATTGTTGTGCCATAGGTACATATTATAGTATTGAAGAATCGCAATTACGGGTAGATAAAAACAGAGCCTATGAACGTAATAGATACACTCAACAAGAAAGCAAATCTGAATGTATTGGATCAGGTGCTGAGGACTTTTTTTACTGTCGACAAAAAAATCCTTGAACTGCACAAATGTTCATCCGATGATTTTTTATCGCTGAACAGAACCCTGAAGCATAATCATGAGAGAGCCAGTTATATTACTGAAAATGTAAATCTGGCATTCGAGAAAATAGGACCTGAAGGTAACCTGAGCAGTCTGGGTGTGCTTAAAAACAGCTTCATTGAACTACGACAAGAGTTACATACTTTCGAGGGCGAACTCAACACCAATCTTGAGGTTCTTGAAAGGATACAGTCAAACTTCAGCCTGATGTTTGTGCCCATCAATAATTTCAGGCAAAACCTTACTTCTCTTAAGCTTTTGCTCTCTAATATAAAGCTTACCAATAAACTTTACGACAGGAGTCTTGAAAATTTTTCGGAGAATGAGTCGGCACGCATTGAAGGGGTTATCAATAAGGTGAAAGAAAGCTGTCCGGTATTCGAGGAAAATATTTATGTCATTCAAAATCATCTTAAAACCTTGTACCAGGATTTGGCTGGTATTAAAGACTTTATTTTTATTGATTTACTGAAGAAACTTGATAGCCTTAGCAATGAAATAGATGTTATTGAAAAGCACAACCAGGAGGCTGCTAACTTAAAGGCAAAAACAGATGTGATAGCCAAAAACTGCAACAGCAGTGTTGGCAGTATCATTACCAATCTGCAATACCACGATATTATCAGGCAGAAAATGGACCACATTCAGCAAACCCATAAACTGATTATTGCTGAGTTAAACAACAATGAGAAAACTGAAGAGAGAGCTACAGAGACGATTCCTAATCCTTTTTTCCTGCAAATTCCACAGATTATTGAAATTCAGACTGCCCAGCTTCTTCATACCAATAAGGAATATCAGAACGCCATTGATCACATCAGCAAAAAAATGACCGAAATTGGTCAGGATATGGCTGCTTTGGCAAGAATCTTTAAATCAATTTCTGTTTTTGAACACCAGGGGAGTCATGTTTCGCGCGAGAGAATCAGCGAAGCTTTCAGCAAGCTGATAAACGATAAGCGGGAGTACTTTGGGAAATTCAAAACACTGTCAGATGATGTAAGCCTGATTCAGCGAATTGTTAACAATCTATTTGAAAAGTTTCAGGATCTTGAACTGATAGAAAACTCCATTGAACAAACCATTATTGACAAAATCAGTTTCGGCAACCTCCTGGTTAGCGAAGAAGGAGAAACGGCTTCTCAGGCCCAGCAGATACTGAAACTTTATGCCGACAACCATTTTGAAAAAAATAAAATAAGAACCCTTTTAAAAGACACAAACGCACAGTTGAAAGATTTTGGTAAAAACAACAACTTATACGTTTACAACAAAAAGGGGATGGAAAGGATCGATCATAATCTGGATACTGCTGAAAAGAGTTTTGCTGACGTTATCAGCAATCTTGACTTTCTTGAAGAGCTCCGGCCCGAAATTCTGGATAGAAGCCAGCAGATTGTATCGGCGGGCAAAAAAGTGGTTGCCAACGTGAAGTACTATGATTTTTTTGAGAAAACCATTGATGAACTTATTGGTAAGTTTGAATCTGTAAGTGCTTTGCTCAATGGGCAGGGACATGGTTATACCGATAGTTCGGAACAGAAAAGAGGGCTGGAGCAGATCCAGAAGTATTATACGATGAAGTCTGAAAGAATTATTCACAACCATAGTATTCTCAACACCGGAAAGCCAGAAAAACCAGCCGTAATTTTTGAAACACCTGAAAAGTCAGACAATTCAATCGAAGGTAATGATGTGGAATTTTTCTGACAACTCCTGAAAGATGTTACAAAATATATCCCTAACTCTCACACCCATAAAAAAAGGAAGATATGCAAACATTTAACCTTAAGACCGACATATCAGAAGATGGCAAAGGAAAAAAAATCAGGATGATTTTTAGCGGCTATCTTACCCTGCAAAACGCAGCTGAAATCAAGGCAATATTGCAACCCATAAACGGGGAGTTTGCAAACTTAGAGCTTTGGGCCAGGGATGTATCTGGAATTGATGTGTCTTTCCTTCAGATTCTTGAATCGTACCGTAAAACTCATGAGGCGGATGGGAAAAAAGTGAAGATACTCATGGATCTTCCCTACGATTTGAAAACACTGCTTGCCAATGCAGGTATTGCCTATCCTATAAAACAATAATCACTAAGGTTTCAAGCCACCCGATTGCCTATACTTTTACGAATATGGAAAAAACCATACTAATTGTCGATGACTCAGAAAGTATCAGAGAAGTTGTAATTTTCACCCTGGAGAATGCCGGTTATGCTGTTTTGACTGCTATTGACGGAGTGGATGCATTGAAGCAACTCGACGGGAAACACATTGATTTGGTCATTACTGATTTACATATGCCCCATATGGATGGAATTGGATTGATCAAAGAAATCCGTAAACTGGATTTCTACAAATACATCCCTATTCTTTACCTGACAACAGAATCGCAGCACAGCATTAAAATGGAAGCCAAACAGGCTGGAGCTACCGGTTGGATTGTAAAGCCTTTTATGCCCGAAAAGCTCATTGCTGCCATTGGGAAAATCATAAAGTAACCCAGAGTTGAAAAAGCCTTTGGCCACAGGTTGTCTGCAGGCTATTGAAGAATAATAAAATCACACAGTAAAATGGAAAAAACGATAGTAATTGTTGACGATTCTGAAAGCATCAGGGAAGTGGTAGGATTTACCCTTGTTAATGCCGGGCATAAAGTATTATCAGCCGTGGACGGGCAGGATGCCCTGCGGTATTTTAATGGTGAAAAGATAGATTTGGTGGTTACCGATCTTCACATGCCCGTGATGGATGGCATATCGCTGATCAAGGAGATTAGAAGCAAGGATGATTACAAGTTTGTGCCCATCCTTTTTCTTACCACAGAGTCTCAGCAGGCCAGAAAAATGGAAGCCAAAGATGCCGGGGCAACAGGCTGGATTGTGAAACCTTTTGTGCCCGAGAAATTACTCGCAGCGATCAGTAAAGTTGTAAGATAATGGAGCAGTTTAAAAAAAAATTCCTTGAAGAGGCCAATGATCTCATCAACAGTCTGGAAGATTCCTTGCTGATTCTGGAGGAAAAGCCCTCAGAAAAAATGATTATTGAAGAGGTGTTCAGGGTTATGCATTCTCTCAAGGGGGGGAGCTCCATGTTTGGTTTTGACAAGATGGATGCCTTTACTCATGAGCTGGAAACGGTTTACGACCTGATAAGAAACGATTCTTTACAGGTAAGCAGAGAGGTTCTGGATGCAACCCTGGCAGCGGTTGATCATCTTAAGGTGCTGCTGGAAAATGGCGAGGAGCTATCACCGGCAGAACAAAAAAATCATCAACTGTTGCTTTCGCGCATTCACCATATCATAAGCAAAGGAGAATCAGAACAGAACGATGCCGGCAAGCCAAACAAAGCTTCAGAGTTGCCGGATAACACCGATAGTGTGGGCATTACAAGAGTATATGAGCAGGTTCCAACCTATTATATTACCGTTAGACCGCATCCTGAAATATTTCGAAATGGTACCAACCCCATATTGCTTGTAGACGAACTTCACACTTTGGGACATTGTAAAGCTTACCTTAAAAAGAGCGCTTTACCCAAATTTGATGATTTAGACCCGGAATTATGCCATCTGGCTTGGGAAGTGTTCCTGGCAACAGACAAAACCATAGACGATATCAAGGATGTTTTTATTTTTGTTGAGGATGTTTGTACGGTAATCATTCAAAAAATAGCGGATGTAAATATGTTGTCAAAGTCATTGTTTGTGAGTGCTATTGATACATTCATGCAATCAGAACAGGCAACAGATATGAAAAATCTTGAGGAGTTTATCGCAAAAACCCTTAACAGTGATTCTTCCAAAGAAGATGATACTATCGCTATTCGGGCAGATGAAGCTGGCCCAATCAAGCGCCTTACAATCAGTAATATAAGGGTATCTTCAGACAAGCTCGATGATCTGATGAATCTGGTGAGCGAACTGGTAACTACACAAGCAAGCCTCAGTCTTTTTGCTGAAAACCAGAACAACCCCGAACTTATGTCAATTGCCGAAAATATCGAGAAAATTTCCAGGCAACTGCGCGACAATACCTTCGAGATCTGTCTCATACCTATCGAAACCATCATAATACGATTCAAGAGGTTGGTACGGGACCTTTCCAATGAATTGAACAAAGAAATTCAATTTGTGGCTGAAGGTACCGAAACCGAGCTTGACAAAAGCATTATAGACGGTTTAAGCGAGCCATTGATGCACATTTTCAGAAATGCGATTGACCATGGTATTGAAAGTGCAGATGATCGTCTGGCCAGGGGAAAACCACGGCAAGGGAAAATAGTGCTCAAGTCGTATTATTCCGGCACCAATGTTTACATTCAGATTAAAGATGACGGCAAGGGGATTGACGTGGAGAAAATCAGGCAAAAAGCCATTGCCCGGGGGTTCATTTCCGCTGACGCAAACCTGTCATACAAAGAACTGCTAAACCTGGTATTCCTGCCAGGGTTCTCCACGGCAGCTAAAATCACTGAAGTTTCCGGACGTGGTGTTGGTCTTGATGTTGTTGTCAAAAAGATCTCCGATATCAGGGGGGATGTGGAAATTGAGTCTCAGCTTGGTGTGGGAACTACCATCACCATTAAACTCCCCCTTACCCTGTCTATCATTGACGGATTGCTGGTGAAAATTGATAAAACCCATTTTGTATTGCCACTTGCATCTGTAGATAAATGTTTTGAATTACCATTGGAAAAAATCCGAAATGCCTTTAACAATAAAGTGGTTTTAGATGGCAAACAGGTACCCCTGGTTAATCTTCGCAATGAATTTGATATTCATGAAAACACCCCTAAGGTGCAGCAAATTATACAGGTGAACCATGATGAAGTTAAGGTAGGATTGTCTGTAGATATAGTGCTGGGCGAATACCAGGCTGTTTTAAAGCCCCTGGGTCGCATGTTTAAAGACCTCGAAATTGTTTCCGGTGCTACAATACTTGGCGATGGTACTATAGCGCTGGTGCTGGATCCTGCCCGAATCATCAACACATTTGACAGGGAAACATTAAATCGCAGGGAAAAATTGTACAGGGATCTCGGAAGCAACAAACAGCAACTGGTAACCCTGAAAGAACTGATTCAATAGAGAAAATTTGCAGTAGCAAAACCCCTGATGTTCAGGTAAATTAGTAACAGAGAAATGGAAAGAACAATAAAATACAGAAGCATGATGAAAGTCCCGGGCATAAGAATAACTGCCCTGGTTTCGGTGTGGTTTCTGTTTATGAGTTCGGGTTTGCTACATGCAACACAACCGCAAAGACTGGCCGCCGATCGGCCTGGTTTTGCATGGGGAACACATACAGTAACTCCGGGAAGTTTCTATCTGGAAACAGGTTTTCAGTATTCTTTCTTTAACGACTCACATTTTTCCAATTATAGCTCTGTTCCTGTTTTCAATCTCAGAATAGGTATTGTAAACAATCTTGAGCTCTTTGTTTCATGGGATGGTTGGGATATTTATCATCAGCGAAACGAAAATGGAATCAATACAGATAATCATGATCTAAACCTGCCATTGCTGGGTGTCAAGTACAAACTTGTAACTGCTGAATACTTCACCTTTACACTGCTGGGGCTCCTGGAAGGCAATGATGATGAAGGTTCATTCACTGTTGACCCGTCTCTGGCATTGCTATGGGACTATTCTTTAACGGATAACCTGGAGCTTTTTGGCATGGCACAAGCCGGAACAATTTCAGCAAGCAGTGGAAGTGAAATGTCTTACTCTTTTGCTGTTGGTGTCGGGTTTCCCATTGCTGAAAAAATTGAAGCTTTTGCAGAATATTTCAACATGTACAATTCGATTTCAAAAAAAATATATCATGGAAATGAAGTGGGCATATTGTTTTTTCTGAATGATAATATACAACTGGATGTTTTTGGCGGGTATAGCTACGGAAAACATTGGCCCCATTATCTGGGAGCGGGTTTTTCCCAGAGGTTTTAGGTGTTTGTTGACGTGTAAGTATTTGACAAGCATATAATTGCAAAATAGTGATTCAAATAAATATAGTTTTAACTAAAATTCTTTAAAAGATGAGCGAAACAAAAACCGGCGGCACATTAACATCTTACCTCTCCTTCCGGTTGGGGGAAGAAATGTTTTCTGCCGATGTAAGTAAGGTGCTGGAAATTCTTGAGATGCGGCCCATCACAAAAGTTCCGCGTTCTCCTTCCTACATGAGAGGTGTTATCAATCTCAGGGGAAGTGTATTGCCGGTATTGGATACCCGCATAAAATTCGGCATGGCAGCTACTGAAGATACTGTGGATACCTGCATTGTAGTACTCAACGTGATCATGGAGGGTGAGCCTCTTACACTGGGCGCACTGGTAGATTCAGTAGAAGAGGTGCTCGAACTTACAGAGGCTGATATTGAAGCTCCTCCTACCATTGGCAGCAAATTCAATCCGGAATATATGCATGGCATGGTGAAAATGGATGATAGTTTCATTATGGTACTCAATGTTGACAAAGTATTCTCAACTGATGAACTGGTTATGGTAGCCGAAACTACCGAAAAAGCACTGCCTGAAAGTGCTGAAGCCCAGGTAAAGTAAATCATTTACCTGCAACAGCGTACACACCAGTAAAGCAGAATCGGTTGTGAGTTAAAGGTTGTTCAGAACCCTGTGTTGCAAATACAAATCAAGGGAACAAAAGGGGTTTTCAGTAAAAATTAAACAGATTACTAATGATTAACTAAAAGAGGAAAAATGAGATTTAAAGATTTAAAAACAGGAACCAAGATACTGACCGGTTTTATGATGGTGGTATTGATTGCCGTAATTATCGGGGTTATAGGTCTTATAGGACTAAGAAATCTGGGCAATGCCGCAAATCAGGTTTCAGAAGTGAATATGCCCAGTATTCAGTACCTGGGTGAGATGGAAGCCAACCTGGAGCGTGTACAAGCCGGTTACAAGCAATTGCTGGACAACCAGCTCACCAGGGCTGACCGTGACGATATTTTGGCCGATATTGCCCGGGCACGTGCTGAATATCAGAGATACAATGAATTATATGCCACGTTAGCACAATCAGAGGAGGAAATCAGGATGCACCGCCAGCTGCTCCAGGATATTGAAACCTGGCGTAACATCAACGTGCAGCAGGTAGATCGCTTACACCAGGATTTACTTGCTACAGACTTGCTCAATCCCATGCAGGTGAACCGCGATTTAGAGCTGTTTATGAAAGACCACTATGCATTGCAGGTGCAAACGGTCAATGCTATCCAAACCCTTCGCATGTTTGATGGAGGTGAGGATGCTACCCGCTGCAACTTCGGACAGTGGCTACCCGATTTCCGCACCAACAACCAGGAAATCAACCGCAATATGCGCGATATGATGTCGCACCACGATAATTTTCATGCCGCAGTTCACCGTATCAAGCAACTCATTCAACAAGGCAATCGCGATGCCGCCTTCCGGCATTACCAGAATGAGATGATGCCATCTGCCGAAAACGTTTTCAACTATTTTGCCATTATCAACCGCGAAGCGCAAAGAGCCGTGGAGGCATTTGAAGCCATGAGCAGATTAATTAGTGTTGAATCCAATGAAGCTCACGCCAGAATGATGGTAAACTTTAATCAGCTGCAGCAGATCAATGTTGATGAAGCTGCCATGGCCGTTGATGCCGGTGATGCTGCTGCAACAGCCAGCAATGCGATGATGATAGCCGGTATTATTATTGGGATTATCGTTGCCTTAATACTGGGCTTTATGATAACGCGAATGGTAACTACAGGTGTTACCAGGAGTGTGGAGATTGCCACTACCATTGCGGATGGTGACCTTACTGTGAATGTGGAATCGGATCTCCTTTCTCAGAAAGACGAAATAGGTCAGCTGGCCAACGCCATGCAACGCATGGTGGAAAAGCTTCGTGATGTGATTGGCAGTGTTGTATCAGGTTCTGACAATATTGCTTCCGCGAGCCAGCAAATGGCCGGCACGGCCCAGGAAATGAGCCAGGGAAGTACCGAGCAGGCTTCTTCGGCCGAAGAGGTTAGTTCTTCCATGGAAGAAATGGCAGCCAATATTCAGCAAAATACAGATAATGCTCGTGAAACGGAAAAAATTGCAAGAAACGTGTCAGAAGGAATAAATGGTGTAGGAAGTGCTGCAGCAGAAAGTTTGGAATCAATAAGGAATATAGCCAGCAAAATTAATATTATTGGGGAGATTTCGCGTCAGACCAATATTCTGGCCTTAAACGCTGCAGTTGAAGCCGCACGGGCGGGTGAACATGGAAAAGGTTTTGCGGTTGTGGCTGCTGAAGTTCGCAAACTCGCAGAAAACAGCAAGGTTGCTGCCGATGAAATTAATATACTTGCCAATAGAAGTGTAAAAGTAACTGAAAATGCAGGATCATTGATGCAAACTCTTATTCCTGAAATCAATAAAACTGCCAGCCTGGTGCAGGAAATTGCCGCAGCCAGTATTGAGCAAAACTCAGGTGCCGAGCAGGTTAATTCTGCCATTCAGCAACTCAACCAGATTACACAGCAAAATGCTGCAGCCAGCGAAGAAATGGCCACCAGCAGTGAAGAGCTTGCCAGCCAGGCAGACCAGTTGCTGGAAATGGTTTCGTATTTCAAACTTGACAAGCAGTCTACTGTTAAGAAAAAGCAGGCAATGGCTCAAAAGTCATTTGTGAAACCCAATCAAAATTTTACACCCACCAAGCCCCAGGCTAACAGAGTTGCCGGAAACGGTAATGGTAACAATCATGGAGGTTTAAAGGAAGGGATTAAGCTTGATATGGGCTCTGTTAAAGATGATGAATACGAAAAGTTCTGATATATATTATCCAACTCCCGGGAGAAGCTACATTAAAGACTTCCCCGGGAGTGATTTCCTTAAAAGAATAAAAAACCTTATATTGAGCTATTCTTAATAGATATAGAATATCCGAAAAACAAAACATTATAATGCAAACAAACTAAACAACACGTT
>SLPR01000446.1 GCA_007131895.1 Bacteroidales bacterium
AGGATTTAATTGCACCTTTCAATTTTGCCATATTAAAAAGTCCGGCAGAACTCGCTGCTGAACGGCAGGAGGTAATAGATGAACTTACCCCGTTTTTCAAGGAAGATCCTGGAATTTACGAAAGACAGTTTCAATTGCTGATCAATCGTTTTGAAATTGCCTGGGATGAAACCTATCCGGATAAAGATGTTTCCAGTCGGGTAAAAGAACAGAATAAAAAACTCCTTATCAACATCTTTGACTCCATTTACAACCGGGGGATCATATTTCTTGAAGGAGAAATGACAGAAGCTGAACCCGATACAGAAATACTTCTTCTGGATGGAGCAGTGGCAAGAAGCCGGTTAATAAGCGATTTTTTCACCATTCAGGAAGCCTTTCAGTTTATCAATACGCATCTTTCTGAAGCCGGGTTAAATGCCACAAACCGCAACCTGTTGCGCAACGTACTTGAGAACTCTGTCACCCATTCTGTATTTTGGGACGAACAGGCCAATGCAAGAGCTATGGCTGGGGCCCTTGAACGAGTCTCACACACTCGCGGAATGGTGCAGCAAGGAGAAAAAATCGTTTCAAAAGGAGAAATCATTACTGATGAAAAGCTGCTCGTGCTTGAATCTTACAGAGCAGAATACAGCCGCCAACTGGGGGGCAATGCTGCCAATTATATTGTTTTTATCGGCCAGTTTTTACTCGTATCCATTTCTATCGTGGTCTTAAGTTTGTTTCTCAGGGTTTTCAGGCGCGAGGTGTTTTATAATTCAAGGAAAGTGATTGTGATTTTGCTTTCCATTTATCTGATGATTTTCCTGACCAGCCAGGTGGTAAAATATAATATTAACCTGTTGTATCTTGTTCCCGTTTGTATTGTACCCATTATCGTCCGTAGCTTTTTTGACAACAGGCTTGCGCTTTACGTGCATATTATCAGCATAATCATTATCGGATTTCTTGTACCCAAAAGTTTTGAATTTGTTTTCCTGCAATTTATAGCAGGGATTATCGCTATTTTGAGTATAGTCAGCCTGAGGAGAAGGTCACAATTATTTTTTACTGTATTTTTGATTTTCCTCACCTATTCGGCCATTTTTACAGGTCTTTCACTGGCCCAGTTTGGCTCGTTTACACAAATTGATTTCATTAATTATGTTTATTTCGCCGGAAGTGCTTTGTTAACCCTGTTTGCCTATCCCCTGATATACATCTTCGAACGAACCTCAGGGCTTCCTACTGACTTTTCATTACTCGAATTATCAGATACCAATTCCCTCCTGCTTCGTGAACTCAACATGCAAGCCCCTGGTACATTCCAGCATTCCCTGCAAGTAGCCAATCTTGCCGAAGAGGCTATAAACATAATAGGAGGCAATAGTTTGATGGTTCGCACAGGTGCTCTATACCATGATATCGGCAAAATGGAACAACCTCAGTATTTTATCGAAAACCAAAACTCGCAAATTAATCCTCACGATGAGTTGAGTTATACCGAAAGTGCCGAAATTATTATCGGGCATGTTATTAAGGGTATCGAAAAAGCCCGGAAGTATAATCTCCCCGAATATATTATTGATTTTATCAGAACCCATCACGGCACAACGACTACCAGATATTTTTATATCATGGAAAAAAAGGAAAATCCTGACAAAGATATAGACCCTGAGATCTTCAGATACAAGGGTCCTGAGCCTTTTAGCAAAGAAACTGCTGTTTTAATGATGGCCGACTCCGTCGAAGCTGCTTCACGAAGCATGAAAAACCCATCTGAAGAGAATATAAATCAGCTTGTGGAGGGAATTATTGATACACAAGTTCAGGAAAAACAGTTTGACAATGCCAATATCACATTTAAAGACATAAGCACCATCAAAAGGGTATTCAAAAACCGGCTCATGCATATTTTCCATGTAAGGATTGCCTACCCTGGACTCAGCTGATACGTATACAGTTTCTAGTTTTAAAACTTTACCTGCTTAAGATAAAGGGCTGTTTCGGGCCCAAAATTGAATACCAAATCAATAATGCTCAGGTTGGGTATAAATCCAAACCGGTCTCCAAATACCTGGTAATAGGGTTGGAAATCCGGAGCCTCATATCCATGGCTGTCCTTCTGTTTGGGGCTGATACAAAATCGCCTGTCCTTCATCCCCTCAGGTTCCCTGACAAACTCCCGGGTAAATGTAATGGAGGCTTCCAACTGCAGCTCAGCCAATAACGCCCGCAATATAGTGTCATTCAACTCGTAAAGCAGATTAGGGCCATTATCCATAATCAGTTGCTCAATCAAATCAGCATAATAAATAAAGAACGGAGCGTTTCGGTATGCGGAATGGATCGTTCTCCAGTGGTTTATTCTCCATGGGTAATGCTTACTGATTACTATATCATGGGTTTTGGTAGCATTGCCATAAGGTTTTTCAACCGGAATACTAAGATTAACAGGACCATTTCCGCTGACTATCGCACAACGGTTGCGCCACGTCTGTTTGGGATAGGTTTCGTGTATCTCTGTAACTACATTCCGGGCATTAATTAATTCCACAAAATATTCCAGTGGCGGGAAATATGCTGTTGACAAGATGAGATTAGAGGCAGAATTATTATGAGGCATGAGTGTTTTAAAATCAATCAGTTTGGTGTATCCAGTGAACGGAAAAAGCGTTTCCATCTAAACTTATTCAGCAATCCGGCATTTTTATCAAAAGACAAGAAAACTGAGGTGGCCCTGCCGATTATATGACTTTCAGGCACCAATCCCCATAACCGGGAGTCTGATGTATTATGGCGATTGTCTCCAAGCAGAAAATAATAATCGTATGCAAAAGTATAGCTTTCAGCATATTTTCCATCAACAAAAACAGAGTCATTGTTTACCTCAATTTCTACTCTCTCGTGGTATATGAGAAGGTATCGCCATTCATCAAGGGTTCGGGTGTTGAGCAATACAGAATATCCTTTGTAAGGAATAGTAAGCGGCCCGAAATTATCCTGTGTCCAATTCAGGGCTCCAGCGCCAAAGGGACTGATATAATCGTCTTCTGTACCGGGAACAAACTTTTGTATTCTTCTCACATCGCCTGCGGCAGCAACAGAGTCGGCCATTTTAACTGTAAAAGGAAAAACGAATTGATTTCTCCCCTTTACTCTTGTACCTTCTTTAACGGTATAGCGTTCAAAAAAAGCTTCAACATCATCATTTCTCCGGAATTCGATGAGGTAATTAAACTGCAGCTCTGGCGGATTGTCATGCGGCTTTCCATTGATAAACAAAACTGCATCTTTCATTTGCAAAACATCGCCCGGTAAAGCCACAATTCTTTTAATTGTGCGGGTTCTTTTGTCAATAGCAATAGTATGGGGTGCGGGGATATTGAGGTATACCATATCGTTGTAATCCGGTGGCTGGTTTCCGGGCAGCCTCCAATAGGGTAAATGTCTTACCGGAGGCAGAGAATCGGTAGAGAAAAACCTGTTAACCCAGCTTTGTGGTATGATTCTCATGGGCATCCGGGTACCATAATTGTATTTATTGATCAAAAGAATATCGCCCTGGAGGAGAGACTTTTCCATGCTGCTATCAGAAAGACTTTTGAAATCAAATACGAAAAAACGCAAGAAAATCAGAATAAAGAAAGCTATCAGGAAGGCTTTTAGCCATTCTCTGACGCCAGGTTGCAGGTATGGAGTTCTCTTTTTCTTTCTTCCTGATGAAAGGGCCATTGCTTGTTTTTTTGGGGATGTTAAAAGTAAAACAAAAAATTTCGGGCAGCAACAAATATTAAACCACCGGTTAGAGCTTCGCTGATTATGCACCGGTGGTTTAGATAATGCGCTTCCTACCTGAATTACTTCACGGCAGAGAGGGCATCTTTAATTTTGGCCATGGGAAGTTTTTCTCCTTTGCCTTCATCCTGAATTACTTTAAACAGGGATTCGGTAGAAATGATACCGGTTTTCAGCGCCCAGTAAAAAATGGCAAAGACAGAAGCATTTCGTTCTCCCACAGACCTGAAGTCATACTGCAGAACTTCGGCTGCGGTTTGCGGAACTTCAAGGCTGCTGTCGATAATCAACTTTCCGGATGTCATGGCCTCAATTCTTTTGCGGTTGTGATCCAATCCATCCTGCGATGTTATAATTGCGGTATCGGGAAGGTTAATGCCATGAAAGCTTAGTGGTACCGGCGAGAGATTAAGTTCTGAGGTAGAAAAGCCCACTCCAACGGTAACTGGGTAGCTTCCTTTCTGGCTAACGTGCAAACCGGAACTAATGGCAGCTTTGCTTACCAGCCCGGCAGCCAGCTGCACCCCCTCGCCTGCCGAACCACTCAACACCAAAGACATGGGCGACTTGAGATAAGACTTGAAACCTTTTTTGATAACCGGTAAAGTTGCCAGCAAATCTTCATTCTTTCGCCCCTGATGATTCACGTGGGGTTCTCTTTTATTGGTCCATTCACCCAATTGCCGACCCGATGATTCAACAATTTCTGCCAGCTTACGACGAGGATTGAGCTTTACACCATAGCTGGGACATATTTCCATTACCTCAACAAGCGAAAAACCTTTGGTGGAGAGGGCAATGGCCAGTTTGTCGCTTATATCGCCAATACCCATAATTCTGCTTACATAAGCTGCCCCTGCAGTGTGGGTAAGGGCACAGATGTCGTATCCCTCAAAGGGGTTTCCCTCCAATGATGTGGTTGTGCTAAAACCCACCGGGGTAAGTCCGCTGGATTGCCCACCGGTCATGCCATAGAGATAATTGTTATGCACCACTACAGTCAGGTTAAGGTTTAACCTTGCAGCCTCCATTATATGTTGCAAACCAATAGTAGAGCCACCGTCACCAATAAAAACAATGATTTTCCGGTTTGGATCATCATTGGCAAAACTGATTCCGGCACCCAGCGCTACAGACCGACCATGCAACCCATGTACAGTATGGGTATTGAGGCATTTGTCTATTATACCATGACAGCCGATATCTGTTACCACAATTACATCCAGAGGCTGATAATTGAGTTTTTCCAGCGCTTTAGCAGTATTTTTAGCGATGAGACTATGCCCACACCCTTTGCAGTATGGCAATGCGTCGGTGTTTAAGAATGGTACTGTCATGATTTTACCTCCTCAATAATTTGTTGTGGTGTTATCATTTTCCCCAGCGACCCAATGAATCTCTGGTTTAGCGGTTTTCTGATTCCGTAAAGCATTTTACAGAACTGGTTATTGATGTTCTCTTCCGCTACAACCACCGTAGTATAACTATCCATAATTTCGATATAAACATCGGGTGCTGGAATAAGTGTCTTGGGTATTAGCAGTGAAACTTTTTCTCCTTCACTCCTGAGTTGATTCACCGCATCTTTTGCCGCAGCAGCAGTTATGCCATAAGCAACTACCAGCGTATCGGCTTTTTCTGTCTCATCCAGATCATACCAGGTAAATTCGTACGCTTTTTGCCTGATTTTCTCTTCAAGGCGCCTGGTATTGTTCATTGCTTCATCGCTGGAATGCTGAAGCAGTCCCTGTTGGTCATGTGTGCTGGCATTGAGCCGCACCTGATGTTTAGCCTGTGTTACGGGTAGAAAATCCGGAATCAAGTCTGTGGGCTTATAGGATTTGTATTTCCCGTCACACTTCATATCATAATATTTTCTCTCTGTTTTTATGATTTCGGGCAGTGATGAAACATCAAAACTCTTGCTGGTCATCACTTCCTCCTTCGAAGTAAGCAACACCACAGGAGTTCTGAGATTTACTGCCATCTCTACAGCTTTTGCTGAGAGGGTCCAGCAATCTTCGAAAGAGGAGGTGCACAATACAGGCAAGGGATGGCCTCCTGAAATTTGCCCATTGAGCAGAGCCAGGTCACCCTGAGCACCGCAGGTAGCAGTTCCTGTTGCTGGTCCAAGGCGTTGTACCAGTATAATGACCATAGGCAACTCCATCATGTATGCCATATTTATTGATTCAATCATGAGGGCATATCCCGGAAAAGATGTGGCAGTTACAGGGATTCTGCCCGCTGCTGATAAACCAGCCATCCATTGGAGAGTGGTAATTTCATCGGGAGCAGCAAGCATGAGCGGCATGCGCTGCGATCCATACAGATAAAGCAGGTTGGCCGGAGTAATAGGATAGCCGATAAATGCATCAGCTCCGGCCCGGGCCATGGATTCAATGATGAGACGGGAGGCGTCCGTAAGGGTTTGCATCCCTTTTTTATTCGCTAGCATAGGTTACTCCTTTGGTTATTAAATCATTTACGACTTTTTCGTCATATTTCAATACTTCTGTCAATATCTGGCGGGTGTGCTGCCCGTAATGCGGCGGGGGAGACAATTTTTCGACATGCATCTTATCAGTGTTACTGAAGGCAATGGAGCGAACACCTTTTATTTCTTTGCCATTATCGTAGGTCCCTTCCAGTATCATGGGTTTTGACTCAGGCACTTCAAATACTTCCTGCATATTAAACACGCCACCGGCAGGAATCCTTTTTTTCTGAAGAATGTCGAGAATTTCGTCACGGGTGTACCGAATGATTTCTCCCTGAATGATGCCATTAATCTCTTCTTTGTGGATAACCCGACCATGGTTTTTCTCAAACTTACTGTTGGCGGCCAGATCGGGCCTTCCCAAAACAGAAATCAACTCACGGTATTGTTTGTCGGTGCCTGCAGCCATTACGATCTCCTTACCATCTGAGGTTTTAAAGATGGTGCCATAAGGTACAATATTGGGATGGTCAGAGCCCATGCGACGGGGTATGTCTTTGCCCACCAGCCAGTTGGTTGCCTGGTTGGCCAGGGAGGAAAGTCCGGCTTTAAAGAGCGATGCTTCAATGTATTGTCCTTTTCCTGTTTTTTCGCGATAATAAAGTGCAAGCAAAATGGCTTCCTTGAGATGGTGGGCTGCAAGCACATCCATGAGTGCTACAGGCATTTTGGTGGGAGGTCCGTCAGGCTCACCATTCATATAGGTGAACCCACTTTCGGCCTGTATAATGGCATCAAACCCGGCACGGGGATTATCCAGTCCGTATCCGGTAATGTGGGAGTAAATGATATCAGAACAATGTTTTTTCAGCGTGGGATAATCGACTTTCAGCTTTTCAGCATCGCCGGGTTTATAACTAACCAAAATAATATCGCATTGGGCAGCAAGTTCATAAATGATATTCAGCCCTTCTTCCTGGCACAAGTCAACTGCAAATGAATACTTGCCCCAGTTAACGCAGGAAAAATAACCAGAGATATCAGTATCGGGGTCTTCTTTGGGAAGTTTCCATTTTCGGGTTACATCACCCTGAGTGGTAACATTCTCAATTTTGTACACTGTGGCTCCCAGCTCGGCAAAAAACATTCCTACGCTGGGTCCTGCCAGCACACTGGCCAGTTCCAGCACTTTTAATCCCTGAAGTGGTGTTTTCTCATTCATCTTTGTGGTTCTGTTAGATCACCTGCATTTTACTAATCTTTTCTTTCTATTGCTGCATTCTTACTGTTTTATATCACGATCCGGAAAGGGTCGCAGTTTTTTGCTCTGATTTCTGAGTATTCTCCGGCGGCGGTTGGCATAAATATTTCCAAGAATGATGAACACCAGGGCTGCACCCACGGCCATATACGTATCCTCAATAACCCACCAACCGGCAAGTCTTGCTAAAATATTCACCAGAACAGCAACGGTACCCCCTATAAAAGCCCAGCGGACGCCATCTGTGCTGATCCAGCCGCGGCGATAAATGCCCATTACGATTACAATGGCACCGATGGCTCGTATCCCATAGGAAATATAAGCCATACTCAAGATGGCTCCGGTACTGTAATAGGCCAGTGGGATGGTTAACAGATTGACAAGTATAACCAGTTTCCGGGCAGTGGAAATGAGTTTTTGATCTACCGCTGTTTTATTAATAATGCCGTGATAGATATCCTTTGTGGCGATAGTAACTACCGCGAAATTTACCGGACCTACCGTGGAAAGTATGGCTGCCAGTATACCCGCAAGGGCTATTCCTCCCAATACCGGGTGGATAAATTCCGGGGTTACCATCAAGGTAGGCAAAACCATTTTGGGATTGATGATTTCCAGATCGGGATTCCACAATGGGCTGGCAAAAGTGGCAATATCAAAATAATTGCCGGTTTTGGCCACCAGCCCCAATAGCGCGACCATTATACCAAAAGGAGCTATGATAAGGGAAGACAATATGGCCGCCTTTTTGGCAATTGCCGCACTTCGGGCAGCGAAAATCGGCTGAATGCTTGCCTGACCAGCCATGCCTCCCAGTACCCCTCCCAGAATAAGACTCCAGGCATAGCTCAAACCACCGCTGAATGGATTGTACAGATTTTCAGGGGAGCCCTGTGCTATCATTTGTTCCCTGAGTTCAGCAAAGCCACCAACATCTGAAATTCCTATCCAGGTGGCTACCCCGATTCCAAAAAACATCACGATAACATGTATGATGCCGGTAATGGCCAAAGCATGCATTCCTCCAATATACGTATACAATGTGATCACCACTGAGGATATGATAACAGAATAGAGCCAGGGAGTACCAAACATGGCAGAGATAACACTTGAGGCGGTTTGCAGTTGTACAAAAGCAAGCACCACATAGGCAAAAAGAAAGGCAATGGCTGAAACAGCCCTTGCCCTGCGTCCGAATAAATTCTCAAGCATTTCGCTAACGGTATGCACATTATTATCCCGATAGTGCCGGGCTACCGTGTAACCGATAATGATCATGCCTACGGCCGTTGAAATATTGTATAAAATAGGCTGCATGGTACCGGACATAAATGCCCTTTCGCTTACTCCAATGGTACTCATTCCGCCGAGCCATTCCGAAGCCACTACAACCGCACAGGCCACCACTCCCAGATTGCGTCCGGCCACAAGATAATCTGCAGCCGAGCGGCTTGCCACTTTTTTGGTAAGAAGTGAGATCAGGGTTATAAAGGCAAAATAAGCAACAACAACCAGCAGATAAATATTCATTCGAATAAAATTGGTCTAAGTAATTGGTTAAATGGAACATCCAATTATAAACATTCTTCTGTGTGTCAAATGATTTGTCATGGATGGTTCATCACACCAAATTTTAAAACAGGAGCCTGAAGAAGCCCCACTTGTTTTTCCCTACTCTTTCGCAGTCAAGCATCTACAGAAGCTTTATACCTGTGTTTCTCTCAATTACATTGTTCAAATGCTTTTTATAAGAAAAGGGTCGTATCATACTTTTTGCCGATACACCCTTTCTTTTTTTTTCCGCACAACCAGATAATATTCAGATTATGGTTTGTTAAGCACTTACTCTATTCACAAAATTACTGAAATAGGATTAATAAGCAAATAAATATAGCTGCCAACAGGCAACTTTAAAGCATAAGATAAATTTTCTGTCCTTATCCAACTCAGAACGACACACTTGCAACCATAACACCAGCCAGTGTATACACCTGGCTAAACTGCAGCTGCTCTTGCTGTTTTAGTGTGAAGAATAGACTTTTTTCCCTCCCAGCCAGGTTTCCAGAACGGGCAGTTCATAAATTAGCCTTTCATCTACAGACAATAAATCCTCATCCATGACAACAAAATCGGCAAATTTTCCCTTTTCGAGGCTGCCACGGGTATTTTCTTCAAAATTAGCCTTTGCAGCCCATATGGTCATACCTTTGAGGGCCTCCTCCCGGGTAAGCAATTGATTTGGATACCATCCACCCTGGGGATGGCCATTCTCATCCTGACGGGTAAAAGCAGCATGAAAGCTATATAGTGGATTGATTCTCTCCACAGGAAAATCACTGCCATTGGGCAGCCAACCCATTTGATCCATAAGGTCCCTGAACGCATAAGCCCCTTTTATTCTCTCTGCTCCTACCCTGTTTTCTGCCCATCCCATATCTGATACTGCATGAATAGCCTGAATGGAAGGGACAATGTTGAATTCTCCAAACAGATCAAATTCGGCAGGATCTACAACCTGTGCATGCTCAATACGCCAGCGCAAATCATTACCAGGAGTAAGAAACTCAGCATACATATCCAGAATGAGGCTAACGGCAGAGTCTCCAATACAATGTGTATTTACCTGAAATCCATTGTCCATGGCCAGCTGGCAAGAACGACGCATCAATTCCACATCATCCACCAACAAACCGATATTGCCGGGATCATCGCTATAGGGTTTCTTCATCAACGCCCCCCTGGAACCCAGTGCTCCATCAGCAAACAATTTCACCGACCGTACGGTAAGCTTTTCGGTTTGATAAGGGCCCTGAGGAAGAAAATACTCAAAATTGTCTTCTGTGGGACTTAACATGGCATAAACGCGAATATCAAGTTCTCCGGCCTTATACAGGCTATCCAGCAGTAAAACCCTTTCCCTGGGCAAACCTGCATCGCAAACAGAGGTGAGCCCAACAGCAAACATGTCGGCCTGTCCTCTTTTGAGCAGTTCCACCTTATCATTACCTGCAGGTTGCGGAATCTGTGAGGATACAAGATACATGGCCCGATCGATAAGCAGTCCGGTTGGTTTTCCGTTGCGAAGGGCTATTTCTCCGCCGTCAACCCTGGTTCCGGCATCAATACCTGCAAGTTCCAGTGCTTTATCATTTGCTACAGCTGCATGTCCGTCGACTCTTACTATATAGACCGGTATATCGGGAAAGGCAGCATTGAGCAAACTATTGTCAGGCATTACGGCAACCTCAAAAAGATTCTGGTCCCAGCCCCTGCCCTGCAACCAGTCTCCCATCATATTGCCCTTGTGTTCAGTCAGTCTGTCCACAATTTCTTCCATGGAAGCCGACATCCAAAGATTGGCATGAAGCAGATTCATGGAGTAGCCAATAAAGTGACTATGGGGATCAATAAACCCGGGATAAACGTATCTTCCCTGTAAATCGATGGTTTCTATGGCACTGAAATCAGCCATAATGTCGCTGGTTTTACCTACTGCCAGAATTTTCCCGTCTTTCACAACAATAGCCTCTGCTACTTTAAAGCTGTCATCAACAGTATAAATATTCCCATTATAAAGCAACAAATCAGCTTTTTGCTGGCGGGTGCAGCTTAGTGTAAAAAAAACAGTCAGCAAAGCTGTAAGAAGTATGAGTTTTTGCATCTCAGAAAAGATTTTTAAGTTCGTAGTCCGTTTTTTGGAAATCTTCGCATTTCATAAACCCTCCCCGGATGAGAAGTATTGTTATGGTTATTTGCGGGATGTATTGAATTCCACGAACAAACCCAACAACAGCCAGGGGAAGTTTAAAGTTTTGCTTGACGAAATTAATCATTCCTGAAAAACTGACAGACATTTTCCAAAAACAGGGCAAAAAAAGATTCCTTCCGGTAATTCATCATACTATTCAAAAAATCTTTTCCTGCCGGAAACAATCGGTACGCCGGGAAATCTTTATATGAGATAACTAATCGTATTTCGTTCTCTTATGATTACCTCGTTCCAGGTCTTACAAATGGTATTGAAGCGAACAGCCTCAATAGATTCCTGAATTGTAATATCAAGGGACCGGTTTACGGCTACCTGAAAAAGGATGACAGCCTTTTGGGTGAGTTGGTCATGAGTTCGCCCAAAATTGTAGTTCAGGTTCACAATATCTTTGCTCATCAGCATGATCTCATTTCGGTTGTTGAACACGAGCATATCATCATTGAGTTTATGAGATAACACAGGTACAAGGTCAGCAATTCTATGGTTCCTTTCTTCTCCTGAATCGTAATAAAACTCTTCCCATTCATCTTTTCCTGCAAACAACTTTGAATCAATGAGAAACTCAACACATCCAACACTCCATGGATCACCCAACATTAACTCGCTCCACAGGCTATTGATGGTTTTAAAACGTTTTCGGTCCAGAATATTTTTAAACATTTCCATAGTATCTAAAAGAGGGTTGTTATGTGATTTGAAAAACAAACAACGGCATACTAACAGCCAGTTATACTATACAAGTTTTGCGATACATTTGGCTCATTATACCGGTTTCTCAGGTTCAATACCCTCGCAAGTTCACTGCAATAATTCATGCCGGCTTCACTGTGACAAAAATTCCTGATACTATTATTGGAAAAACCGAAAAAAAGCTACATTTTTGCGCAGCCAATCAAATAAAAAGTCTTATGTCAAAAAATACGGAAAACAAAAAGGAGCAGGATCCCATATCTGCTTCTGAGGATTTTAATTCTCAACCTCCTCCGGCCAGGGGTTTTCTTGGCTGGGTGGAAAGAATGGGAAACAAACTGCCCCATCCTTTCTGGATGTTTGTCTGGATATGCATCCTGATAGTTGTGGTGAGCGGGATTACGGCATATTTTAATGTAAGCGCCATCGACCCCGGAAAAGGAACCAGTGTTGAAGCACGAAGCCTGATATCCGGAGACGGATTGCGCTGGTTTTTGCAGGAGGTAGTAACCAATTTTGCCCATTTTGCTCCCTTTGGGCTTGTATTGGTGATGATAATGGGAGTATCCATAGCAGAGCAAAGCGGATTGCTGGCTGTTGCATTACGAAATGTGGCATTTGCAGTGCCCAAAAAGATAGTAATGCCGGTAATCTTTATGCTTGGTGCCTGTGGCAATATTGGATCTGATGCAGGAATCGTTATTATACCGCCTATTGCAGCATTGATATTCTCTAAAATGGGTCTTCACCCCATCGCCGGCCTCGTGGCTGGATATGCAGGAGCAACGGCAGGATTTACGGCCAACTTCTTTATTGCAGGCACCGATGTAATGCTTGCAGGTATTACAACACAGGTTGCTTCAGGTATTAACGGCGGAATTGAAGTTAGCGCAACTGCCAACTGGTACTTCATGATAGTTTCCACCCTGGCATTAGGGTTGGGTGGAGCATTTATCGTGAGAAGATTTACCATTCCGCGTTGCAATGCATTCGCTGGCGCTGAAATGCTGAGCGAAGCAGATCTTGCACAAAACCAGGGAATGACAGACGAAGAAAGAAAAGGACTGAAACATGCAGGTATTGCCCTGCTGGTTTATGTTTTGCTTATAACCATTCTTGTAGCACCTTCCTGGGGCCCATTGAGGGATCCTGACACAGGCAACATCGTTCCTTCACCATTCCTCAGAGGCCTGGTTCCCATTTTGTTCTTCTTCTTTGCCATTCCCGGCTATTATTATGGTAAAGCAACCGGAACCATTGTAAAATCCAACGATATTCTCAAACACATGGAATTTGGGATGAAGGGGCTCTCCGGGTATATTGTTCTTATGCTCATTGTTGCTCAGTTCATTGAGCTGTTCAGCTGGTCTAACCTGGATAAGATTGTGTCTATTTACGGTGCAGAATTTCTTCAGTCCACCGGCCTTACCGGCCCTGTATTGTTTACAGTTTTCATGATCATTGTTGCACTGCTGAATATTTTCCTTGGAAGTGGCTCGGCCAAATGGGCCATTTTCGCCCCGATATTTGTTCCCATGCTGGCACAACTGAACTATAGTCCCGCTTTTGTTCAATTGATGTACCGGGTAGGAGACTCAATAACCAATTGTGTAACTCCACTGTACGTCTATTTCCCGCTGCTTCTGGGCTGGATAAATAAATACGATAAACGTGTAGGCATAGGAACTGTAGTTTCATTACTGATTCCGTATGCTGCCATTCTTTTTGTTATCTGGGTCGTGCTGTTGTTCGTATGGTATGGCCTGAATCTCCCTATTGGTGTAGGCGAAGGAATATACATCAATTAAATCACCCATAAAAAATAGTTAAGCCCCGGGATTTTATGAAATTTCGGGGCTTTTTTGATGAAAATAAAAAACAGTAAGCAATAGGTTTAATTAACAGTACAGCCGGTATTCCCCTTTGATGGCTAGGATATTATAAGCATGAGTCACAACAGCATGGTGTATACTTAAGCCATAATTTTTATCTGGAACTACGTAAACAGAAATCATTTTTTCAGAGTATCTTTACGCTTTTTAAAAATATTCATCCAAACATGACAGCAATGAATATCAAAAAACAAACTTTTTTAATCATTTTAACAGCAGTATTGACTATGAGTCTGGTTAGTTGCCATCTATCATCCAAAGAGGAATTAACAGAGGGTTATCCGGCATATCATGGAAGTGACCTTGGAGTAACCTACACACCGGAAAAGACTACATTCCGTGTCTGGGCACCTCCTGCCGAAAGCATAACCGTAAGGATATTTGATCAGGG
>SLPR01000465.1 GCA_007131895.1 Bacteroidales bacterium
AAACTATACTGCCTCTGTGAAGCTGGGCGGGGTGGAATTTTCGCAATCCCTGCGAATTGAAACCATCATGCCCAACCGCCTGCGCATCAATACCTCTTTTGAGAATAATGCACTGTCGGGTTACAAACCCAATAGCGGAGTTTTAAAGTCTGAATGGCTCCATGGCGGAACTGCCCGCAACCTCAGGGCTGAAGTGACGGCTACCCTGAGCCAGGGCAAAACCGGCTTTGAAGATTTCTCCGGTTACGTTTTTGATGACCCTACGCGTGATTTTACCAGCGAAACATTCCCAGTGTTTGAAGGCCGGCTCGATGCTTCAGGTCAGGCAAGGCTGAAAGCCGATATAGACGTGAAATCGAGGGCTCCGGGCATCCTTAATGCCACAGTGGAAACCAAAGTATTTGAAGAGGGCGGCGCATTTAGTATCGATCGGTTTATTCTTCCCTTTTATTCCTATGCCACTTATGCAGGTCTTCGTTTGCCCAAAACTACAGAAGGGGGTTCTGCTTTGCTTACTGATTCGATCTATTCCATCGATCTGGTGAATGTTGACCGGAAAGGCAAACCCGTTAAAGCTTCCCGGCTCAGGGTTGATGTTTACAAAATCAGCTGGCGCTGGTGGTGGGATGCTTCTGACGAGTATTTTGGTGATTTTTCTTCAGGCTCATACAACCGCCCGGTTTTTACAGAAACCCTGAATACAGTGGAGGGAAAATCATCTTTCAAATTTGGTATCGAATATCCCGAATGGGGACGTTACATGGTGCTGGTCACCGACCTTGAGAGCGGTCACCGGAGTGGCGATATTCTCTATTTCGACTGGCCTTCATGGTATGGAGCACCCCGCGACGGGCGTCAACAGGCAGCTGCCATGCTTGCTTTTACTTCAGATAAGGACCAATATCAACCCGGAGAAGCGATTCAGTTTACATTTCCCTCTACAGAAGGGGGGAGAGCACTGGTGAGCATAGAAAACGGCTCTGAAATTCTTGAAAGCAGGTGGGTGGAAACACAAAAGGAAAATACCTCATTTTCCATTAAAGCCACACCGGAAATGGCGCCCAATGTGTATGCGCATATCACCTTGTTGCAGCCCCATGCCCAAACCCTCAACGATTTGCCCATCAGACTTTATGGAGTGCTTCCGCTGAAAGTGGAAGACCCCCAAACCCGGTTACAGCCACAAATCCAGATGGAGGATGTGCTTAAGCCGGAGCAGGACGTGAAAATAACGGTGAAGGAGCAGCAGGGAAGGGCTATGACTTACACCCTTGCCCTGGTGGATGAAGGACTGCTGGATTTAACCCGTTTCCGCACGCCGGATCCGCATGGCCATTTTTATGCCAGGGAAGCCCTGGGGGTGAAAACATGGGATATGTATGACCATGTGATGGGTGCCTTCGGAACAGAATTTTCCAGGCTGCTGGGAATAGGTGGAGATGACTATATCCAGCCTCCCGTGGCAGGGGAGCGGGCTTCCCGTTTCAAGCCCGTGGTAAGATTTTTTGGACCCTTTGCCCTGGAGAGGGGCAAGAGCAAAACCCATGCTTTCTCCATGCCCCAATATGCCGGAAGTGTCAGGGTTATGGTAGTAGCAGGGCAGGAGGGAGCTTACGGAAATGCAGAGAAAACAGTACCGGTCAGGCAATCGCTGATGGCACTGGGTACATTGCCAAGGGTAATGGGGCCGGGCGAAACGGTCAGCTTTCCGGTAAATGTGTTTGCATTGGATGAAACGGTAAAACAGGCTCAAATAACTGTTGCTGTCAATGATATGTTTAGCATTAAAGGCGAAAGAACACGGAGCATTGATTTTAGAGAACCCGGTGATGAGATGGTATGGTTTGAGCTGGAAACACCCCAAAGGGAAGGGGTTGCCAAAGTATCTGCTACGGTAAAAAGCGGCAGTGAATCGGTAACTTTTGATATTGAGCTGGATGTTCGCAATGCCAACACCCGTCAGACCTCTGTTGAAAACCTGGTGCTGGATGGCAGCGAATCATCAGAACTCAGTTTTGTCTTTACTGGTATGCAAAGCACCCGTGAGGCTTCACTTGAAATTTCCTCTATCCCTCCCATCAACCTGGAGAAGAGAATGCGATTCCTGACCACATACCCTCACGGATGCACCGAACAGATTGTGTCGGGCGCATTCCCGCAATTGTTTATTGAGACATTTTATGAGTTGTCGGAAAACGAAAAGGCAAAAATCCAGTCCAATGTGGAGTCAGTGATCAACAGATTGTCGGCCCGGCAAATCGGCAACGGCGGAATTGTGATGTGGCCCGGTGCTTCCGGATCTCATGAATGGGTAAGCAGTTATGCCGGACATTTTGCTATAGAAGCACAAAAGAAAGGTTTTGTATTGCCCACCGGATTTATAGATAACTGGGCACGCTTTCAGCAGCAAATGGCCAATCGCTGGGTGCCCGATGTGGAAACGCAGGGTTCAGACCTCATGCAGGCCTACCGCTTATACACCCTTGCCCTTGCCAGCAAAGCCGAGATGGGTGCCATGAACCGTCTACGTCAACAACCATCACTTTCGGTGCAGGCTCGCTGGCAACTGGCGGCTGCCTATCTTCATTCCGGCCAGGAGGAAGCTGCAAGGCAACTGGTGGAAGAAACTTCTACCCGCATTGAACCCTACCGGCAGCTTTCCTATACTTTTGGAAACCCTTTGCGCGACAAAGCCCAGATTATTCCTGTACTCATGAAACTCAACCGCCGCGAAGATGCCGCCGTACTGGTGAAAGAACTGGCAGATGAGTTTGCTTCTTCGCGCTGGTTGAGCACACAGACTACCGCCTTCGGATTAATGGCGCTTGCTGAGTTTTACAAGGGCACTACCCCTGAAAGTGGTATGCAAATCACCTATGCAGAGGATGGTGGAGCGGTAAGAGAGGTAAAAACTTCTTCCCTGGTTTCCATCCATGAGTTGTCTGTTCCGGCCAATGTAAACGAGAAGCGACTGGCTTTCTCCAATAAGGGCAACAATCCATTGTTCATCAGGGTTATACATTCCGGAATTCCCCGCGCAGGGGATGAGGTGGCCGAAAGTGCCAACCTGGGGATGAATGTAAGATTTACCGGTTTGGACGGATCGCCCCTTGACGTGAGCAGGCTGAGGCAGGGCACTTCCTTCATTGCCGAAGTCACTCTTTCACATCCCGGAATAAGAGGAGAATACCGCGAAATGGCCCTCACACGCATCTTCCCGTCAGGCTGGGAAATCAGCAATGTTCGCATGGATGCCGCTGCCGGGGCACTGCAGCAGGATATTCCGGTTTATGAAGATATTCGTGATGACAGGGTGCATACCTATTTTGATTTGCCCGGACGACAATCCCGAACCTACAAAGTGATGCTTACCGCAGCCTATGCAGGACGTTTTTACCTGCCTGCATTCAATACAGAAGCCATGTACGATGCATCCATCTATGCCCGCAATAAGGGACGATGGGTGGAAGTGGTAAAGGAATAAGGCTGTGATAACCGAAATTGAAAAGACCTTCTTTGAGCTGAATTCTCTTCATTCAAAGAAGGTCTTTTTATGATTTATTTTGCAGGATTTACTATTTTGCATATTTTTACCCCGCCAATTAACCTTTTTATCCAGCAACTTCCAGAATCCTGCAGCAAGGATATGATTTTTTATTGTATCCCGGTCAGGCTTATGTATAATTGGTAATGGTTATATCTTACAAAAAGGTAAGACTCTTTTAAAAAGGAAGAAAATGAAAATTTTGAATGTAAAAAGCTACGGGACAAGGCTCTTTTGTGGTTTGTTGGTTTTGTTAATGGTAAATTCCTGCGGACAGGTGTTCTCCGGAAAGGATACAGGAAATGATGCCTCGCCGGGAGAAAACCCCGCAGAGGAAAATACCGACTCACCCGGTGTTAAAGAAGAAGACGATAAAAAGGAGGAGCAGACAGGAAAGAAGAAAGATAGATTTACCACCCTGCACCTTGAAATCACCACCAGAAATGTATTGACTTTTGAAAAGGAAGGAGAACCCGTTTACGAAGAATTTGATCCGGCCAACTGGAAAGATGTGTTGGCCGATACTGATCTGGATATGGAGCGCTACGGCAATATCCCATCCAATATAGCCCGGGGTGGTCTGCTGGCATTCAGCGATGATTTGTATTTTATTGTGAGAAACCACAGGATTTTTGCCGGATTTCCTGATACTGAAGAGGAATGGCTTTTGGTGGAAGATTTGCGAAGAGGCACTCAGTTTTTGAACTATTATCAAGGCCATTTATTTTTTGTAAATACCCATGCCATATGGAGATACACTTTGTCGGGAGGTGAACTGGTGCGTCTTAATATTGGTGATATTGATGTGAAAACCCTCTTTGTCTTTGATGATAAACTCTACTTTTCAGGCAGAGATTGCTGTGTCTATGCTTTTCATCTTTCTTCCGGGGAACTTACCATCCTGGTGGAAGAGCCCGTTCTTCATTTTTCTGTTTGTGACCAATGGCTCACCTGGATATCAGAAGATGATGAGCAGGTTGTGGCGGACTTAGAGTCACTTAAGGTATACCGAACAGGGATAGAAACCCATACCTTTTCTCCCTCATACCACCATCGTCATTTGTTGTTTTGCATGGGAAAAAAATTTCAGGATATGCTTGGAACAACAGGCAGAAGGTTGCCGGTTAGTTTTGTAATGAAAACGGGAGATAAACAAATGGTGGTGGTACCGGCCTCTAACCATAGTTTTGCCGGTGTGTTTCGCAACCGCCTGGCAATGATTCGGGAAGGAGCCTGGGCTGATTTTTTGGTTATGTCGCACGAGCCTGATTCTCGCAATGAAAGGCGGGGTTTTCGCTGGAGATGCATCAGAGAAGATTTGCCGCTTGTTTACTTCACAAGCGTATATGATGCCTATTTCACAAAGGACAGGATTTTTCTGAATGAAGACATGGATTACTTCTATTATCGATATTATAACGGGCTCACCGGTGTTGTTGAACCCTCCATTGCTCCTGAATTGCTTGAGGATGAACACCCCTGGAAAGAGTCTCCGGGGTACGAGCTGGAAAGGCTCAATACCCGACTCCGTGTTCCCGACGAAGGATTAACTGTCACGCTGACTATGGTTGAGAAAAACGGGGAACCTTTTGACCCCGCTACGAGAATTGTAAACTTCGGAGAATGTGAGGTAACTCTTCTTGTGGAACGTGATGGGGAGGAAGCCCGGAAAATAACTACGGATGTGGGATCCTGTACCGCCAAATTGCTGGGTTATGGTTACAACACTGTGTTCCTGGAAACCTATGCCGGCGAAGCAGGTGGCCTTAATATAGGGCATTATTTGCACAAGGTTTGTTTACAGCATGGTGAATGTATTGAGTCGGGTATGCAGTATGTAAACTATGAAGGTGCCTACAACAAAGGTTTCTTTTTCAGTGAAATTGCCAATGTCAGGCGGTTTTACATGGCACCCTACGACGAATCATTTTTTGAGCAGAATGGACCCTGACAGCCGGACAGTAAGCTGATTGAATTCAGGTGCAGAGGAGGGAATAAATACTTTTACAAAATTTTATCACAGGCAACCTGTTTGATTAAGAGCATCGTTCATGCCCTGGCTAAACTTTGGTTTAATGCTTAAAATAAGGAATTTATGTGCTTGTAACAGAAGGCCGGGCGCTTATTCTTTTAGTCAGCTTTCCGAAGCAGCTACTTCCTGTAATACCTTTTGCAATTTTTCACGTACATCTGCAGCCAGTTCTTCTAAAGCAGGATTGGTTACCGAAGCCATCATGGCATGGGGGTCAACAGCAGAAACTTCTACGGTGTTATCTTCATGCTGCTCAACTACCACATTGCAGGGGAGAAAAACTCCCAGCTTGTCCTCGGCCTTTAATGCCTTGTGGGCGAAATGCGGATTGCAGGCGCCCAGAATGATGTAAGGCTTAAAATCGGCGTCAATCTTTTTCTTCAGCGTTTCTTTCACATCGATTTGTGTGAGTACACCAAAACCCTCTTTCTGCAATTCTTCGGTCACCAGCTCAATAGCAGCTTTATAGCTGGTTTTTCTCAATATGGTACTGTAGTAATAGCTCATAGTTGTTACTTTTCACACTTAAACAGCTTTATGGGTGAAATGTTTGATTCGAAAATTTTTCTAAAAATCTTTTTATATGTTTAGCTATTTTATGATACCAGAACAAAAAACCTCCTATTCATACCGCAAGGACAATGAAGGATTCATGCTTGCCGCTTTGATGGCGCGGTAGCTGATAGTGAGCAGTGCAATGGTCGCAGCCAGCAACAGCCCCTTGAGAAAGTCCATAGGATGGAGGGTGATCCGATACTGGTAGTTTTGCAGCCAGTCCTGGGCTACCCAGTATATCATGGGCCATGCTATGGCTGTGCTGATGGCTATCAGGATAATGATTTCCCGTGATACCCTAAACCAGATATCCAGCGTGGACGCTCCAAAAGTTTTCCTTACACCTATCTCCTTGGTCTTTTGAGAAATGGTAAAAGAGGTAAGTCCGTAAAGGCCCAGCGAGGCAATGATAATGGCCAGCAAGGTAAAGATTACAGAAAGGCTGGCATTTTGTTTTTCTTCCCTGTACAGCCTTTCCAGGTCTTTGTCAAGAAAGAAGTACAGCATGGGTTCTTGCGCAGTATATGAAGCCCATATTTGGTTGATGTGTTCCATTGCAGTTTTGGGAGAGCCCGGACTAAGACGGATGCTGATATAGCCCCAGTTCATTCCTTCATGTCTGAATTTCATGATGGATGGTTTTATGTCATTTCGCAGCGATTCAAAGTGAACATCCCGTGATACGCCAATCACCGGCAAAACAGACCTTTCGCTGTCACCATCCAGAAAGCGTGTTTGCAGTGGATTTTCCAGGGCAAAATTTCTGGCCGCCCTCTGGTTGATGATGCAAGCCTGCTTGTCGGTGAGCATATCGGCATTGAAAAACCTCCCTTCGGCCATCTCCATGCCATAGGTTTTCAGAAAGTCAAAATCTACCCAGGTAGTTTGCAACAAAAAAGACTCTTCAGGTCTTCCCTGGATGTTATAGCCGTTGTTGTTATTGGGCCGGCCGGGTACCGCTGAAGAGACGGAAACAGAAACAATTCCTGAAAGACCTATCAGTTCGTTTTTGAATGTGTTCACCTGATCGCCCAACACTCCGGCCCGTCGCAGCACCACAATATGCTCTTTGTCGAAGCCCAGGTCTTTATTGAGCATATAGTTGATTTGCCGGTGCATGATGAGTGTTCCCACAATCAGAACGATGGAAATGGAAAACTGCAACGTCGTCAAAACCCTGCGCAGATTGATCAAATCGCTGCCATTGCCCGCTTTCCCCTTGAGTACCCTTACCGGATTGAAAGAGGAAAGGTAAAATGCAGGGTAAATCCCTGCAAAGACCCCGATAACCATAGCGAAAAGTAAAAGTACAGGAAGTGTGTACCAGGGGCTGAAGTAGTTTAGGGTGAGTTGTGTGTGGAGCAGGTTGTTGACAAAGGGCAACGAGACCTCAACAATTAATACTGCCAGTAACATCGCCAACAGGGACAGGATAATGGTTTCGGTGAGAAATTGTGTCACGAGCATACCCTGCGATGAACCACTCACCTTTTTCACACCGACCTCTTTGGCCCTTTTGGAAGCCTGCGCCGTTGACAGGTTCATGAAATTTACCGCCCCGATAATAAGTATCAGAACACCAATGCTGCCAAAAATTCTCAGATACCGCGGATCGTTAGGGGTAGCAAGCGGCTGTTCAATGGCAGGATTGAGTTGAATGTCGGTAAGCGGTTGCAGGAAAATACTATATTTGTTGCCCTGGTTCAAAAAATCTTCAATGGTGATGCCCAGGTAATCTCTGAGCTCTGGCCCCACATATTTTACAATCAAATCATTCAGACCCGACTCCACGTTTTTCTGAGTGGTTTCAGGATGCAGCATGACAAAAGTACTGAAGCTGTTGCTAAGCCAGGTTGGATTCTCAGCCCTGGGATTGCTGATGAAAGAACCAATGGCGTTGGCTCTGAAGTGTGTGTTTTCCGGAATATCAGCCATGATTCCGGTAACCCTGTAAAGGTTCTCACTCGTACCTACCCGGATCATTTTGTCTAAGGGATCGGTTGCGTCAAAAATCCTTTTGGCCATGCTTTCTGTCAACACAACTGAAAAGGCCTGGTTAAGAACCGTTTGTGGATTGCCACGAAGAAGTGGAATATCGAAAAAGTCGAAGAAGGTAGAGTCTGCTTCAACAAAATGTTCTTCTATAAAGAACTTGTCTTCGTATTTAATCACGGTCTCACTGAATCCATTCATTCTCAGGCAGCTTTCTACACCCGGCAACTCCCTTACCATGGCCGGACCAATGGGAGGGGCTGTGTAAGCCCCGGTGAACTCTTCTCCCCCCAGCAGGCCATTCAAGGCAAGTTGATATATTCTGTCTTTATTCTCATGGTATTGGTCGTAGCTGAGTTGATGGACAATAAAGAGTCCGATGATTAAACTGCAGGCTATACCGATGGCAAGCCCGCCAACATTGATTATTACGTACCCTTTCTGGCGGCGAAGGGTTCGTATGCTGTGTTTTAGTAAAGTTGATAGCATTTTGTAGTTGGTTTTGTGGATATTGCAAACTTTTTCAAATTTAAGTTACATTTTGTTGGACGAAGGAACAGTCCCGAATGTTACAGGGTTAAGGAAAAAATGCTGTGAATCAATAGGTGCTATATGCTATCCGTTTCTGACAATTTCAATAATTTCTTTAATCTCCTCCTTATCCGGAATCCCTGTGTTGCCGGCATAATAATGTTCTAAAACAAAGTTTCCAAATACATTGCAGTTTTGTATTCCGGCATCAATAAAGGTGGCAATGGCAATATCCATAGGGATCAATACGGTCAGGCCTGCATAATTTTCCTGGAAATCAAAGCTCTCTATATCACAATTCAGTTCCTTCGCAGTTTGGTTCAGTTCATTTTCAATGATTTTGTGTTGCTGTTCGGTAAATGTTTCGTTTTCCTGTGGCAGCACTAAAAAATATATTCTCAATTTATCTTTGGTACCACCAAGGCCCGTGGAAATAAATCCAATGCTTTCATCAGATAATTCGCTTTCAATAAACATTCTGCATTCCTGCATCGCTAATGATGCCCATTGTTTCAGCTCACCCTCTGCACTTTCATAAAATTTGCTTATTTGCTTGTATGCGCTTATGGAACCAGCGTGTGCAAGAATGGTTAATCCCTTTTTCTTCACTTCATCCGGAACTTCAGGGTTTAGAACTATCCGGCTGAGTTTATCTGTTTCAGCATCAGAAAGCACGCCATGGCCAAAACTTTCCGAATAGTCAAGATATTCTTTTTGAATCTCCATTTTGACTCCCTCTTCGTGAACCTGAAACTTTTCCGGGATGCTGTCCAGAAATTTTCTTATCTGCTCCTGTTCGTTTTCCATAATTAAGAATTTTCTTTGAATTGTTCAGTTTCTTCCATAATTATCAGCAAATATACATATTATTCGATTAGGATGGTTTTATATCGGATGTAATATGGTTATTAATTCTATTTTAACACATTTGGTGATTGATATTTAATTTAATTGTTCATCATTGTAAAGCAGCTTTCTTTAGCTCATTGGTGAAGTAGGTTTAATGGCAAAACTGCAATAAATTTTAAATGCTCTTTTTTCTATGTGCCTATGTGTTTGTAAAAATAGTTACCACATAAGCACATAGACAAATAAGTCATTTTGCAGTAAATCAAGGTAAAACCTATTCCTATGTGTCTATGTGGTAAAAAAACACTTACCACATAGACACATAGTTCTCTATAATCATGATCCATGCCCTGGTTGGAGGGGCTTAGAATAAATGGAAAGTCGGGTTAATTATTATGCAATGCAAGTATAGAAAGGTAATTGGTAAAAGCATCCTTTATCAAACAGGAAAAAAAAGCTTAAAACCCCATCCATGAATGTCTTTTTGAACCCCTCAGACGGCGAATAAATGTATCTTTGCACAAAAGTAATCCCTTAAACATCAATAATTTCAATATATGAGCGACGATAAGAAAATTATATTCTCCATGGTGGGAGTGAGCAAGGTTTTTCCACCTTCCAAACAGGTGTTGAAAGACATTTACCTTTCATTTTATTATGGTGCCAAGATTGGTATCATTGGTTTGAACGGTTCGGGTAAATCTACCCTGATGCGCATCATTGCAGGCGAAGAAAAATCTTTTCAGGGCGATGTGGTGTTTTCTCCCGGCTATTCGGTAGGATACCTGGCCCAGGAACCCCACCTGGATGCTGCCAAAACGGTAAAACAAATCGTAGAGGAAGGGGTACAGAACGTTGTGGATATCATGAAGGAATATGAAGAGGTAAACCTTAAATTTGCTGAGCCCATGAGCGATGATGAGATGAATAAACTCATCGAGCGACAAGGTGAATTGTCTGATCTTATCGAGCAACACAACGGTTGGGATCTGGACTCCAGGCTCGAACGTGCCATGGATGCCTTGCGCTGTCCGGCACCCGACGAAAAGGTAGAGCACCTGAGCGGAGGAGAACGCCGCAGGGTGGCATTGTGCAGATTATTATTGCAGGAGCCTGAAATTTTGCTGCTCGATGAGCCTACCAACCATCTGGATGCCGAGTCGGTAGAATGGCTCGAGGTACACCTTAAGCAATACAAGGGCACTGTAATTGCCATTACCCACGACCGTTATTTCCTCGACAATGTGGCAGGCTGGATACTGGAACTGGACAGGGGAGAGGGTATCCCCTGGAAGGGCAACTACAGCAGCTGGCTCGAACAGAAAACCAAACGATTGGCACAGGAAGAAAAGACTGAGAGCAAACGCCGCAAAACCCTGGAGCGTGAGTTGGAATGGGTGCGCATGAATCCCAAAGGCCGCCAGGCCAAAGCCAAAGCAAGGCTGGGAGCTTACGACAAGCTGCTCAATGAAGATGTAAAACAAAAAGAAGAACGGCTGGAAATATTTATTCCCAATGGGCCCAGGCTGGGTTCCAAGGTATTGGAAGCGGAAGGCATCTCCAAAGCCTTTGGCGATAAAATACTTTTCGAAAACTTCTCCTTTGCTTTGCCACCGGCCGGTATTGTGGGTATTGTTGGCCCCAACGGAGCGGGAAAGACTACCTTGTTCCGCATGATGATGGGGCAGGAGCAGCCTGACCAGGGAAACTTCTCCATTGGAGATACCGTGCAACTGGGGTATGTGGATCAGGCGCATGCGGATATTGATCCGGAAAAGTCTGTCTGGGAGGTAATTTCAGAAGGTAATGAGCTTATCAATCTGAGCGGACGCCAGCTCAACAGCCGGGCCTATGTGTCGCGGTTCAATTTCAGCGGTGCTGATCAGGGAAAAAAATGCGGCGTTTTGTCGGGGGGTGAGCGTAACCGCCTGCATCTGGCACTGACACTGAAAAGTGAAGCCAACGTGCTGTTGCTCGATGAGCCCACCAACGATATTGATGTCAACACCCTCAGGGCACTGGAAGAAGGGTTGGAGAGCTTTGCCGGATGCGCCGTTATCATCACCCACGACCGCTGGTTCCTCGACCGGATTGCTACCCATATCATTGCCTTTGAAGGCAATTCTGAGGTGGTGTTTTTTGAAGGTTCCTACTCAGAGTACGAAGAAAACCGCAAAAAAAGACATGGTGATACCGGTCCCAGGCGGATCAAATACAGAAAACTCATTGCCTGAATACTATGATTACGCTGGATGATCAAACCTCGCTGCGCAACAAAATCAGGGCTTCCCACAAAAGGAGCCTTGAGTTTGGTGTAGAAAGAGAAAGGGTGCAACCCAGAATTGTGCTCCATGGTGATGATTTGAAGAATAAGTTAAAAAGAAACCACCGACTATTGGAGGTTGCAAGTCCGTTTGTGCAGCTGCTCAATGAATTTGTTGCCAAAAGCGGATTCATCGTGCTGCTTACCGAGGAGCAGGGGTGCATTCTTGAATTGGCTGGTGATGAAAAGCTGCTGGGTGAAACAAGACCCTATGGCCTTGTGAAAGGTGCTTTTATGAGCGAGGAGAGTATTGGCTCCAATGCTATAAGTATTGCTCTGGATGAGAATATCCCTGTGCAGGTTACCGGGCATGAGCACTATGTAAAAGCTTTTCATAACTGGAGTTGTTCTGCTGCACCCATCCATGATGAAAAGAAGAACACCATCGGATGCATCAATATCAGCGGGCACCTGGATAAAGTGTATCCCCACATTCTGGGCCTGGTAGTTGCCTCGGCCAAGGCCATAGAATCTCAGCTTAAAAGTTCCTTTTCCGAAATGCGGCAGAAGGAGGCCTACCACTTTGTATCACAGATTCTGAATACACTTGAATTTGGGGTGCTGGCTACAGATGTGCAGGGCAAAGTGCGAAGGGCCAACAACCTGGCCTCTTCCCTGCTTAAAACGCCTGTAGATCGTATTGAAAACAGCCATCTGAGTGATTTTATCACTGCATGGCCAGGCTATTTGTCTCTGATAAAGAAGAATGAGATAATCATGGATGAGGAGGTACACGTTAGCCGTTTCGGAGCCCGCGACAGCTTCAACATGAACGTATATCCGCTTACCGATGGCGATGGTACTATCAGTGGCTCTGTGGTTACGCTAAGGGATATGAAGCGCGTCTACAAAATGGTCAACAAGTACACGGGTATGCAGGCTCGCTATAATTTTGAAGATCTCATAGGAGAAAGCGATGAGATGAAGCGAATCATTGAATACTGTAAAAACATATCCGACAGCCCCAGTACTGTCCTTATCCAGGGCGAAAGTGGTACCGGAAAAGAAGTGCTGGCCCAATCCATCCACAATTTCAGTTCAAGGAAGGATGGGGGATTTGTTGCCCTTAACTGTGGCGCCATTCCGGAGTCGCTTATTGAGAGTGAACTGTTCGGCTATTCAGAAGGGGCTTTTACCAGTGCTAAAAAAGGGGGCAAACCCGGGAAGTTTGAGCTGGCCAATGGTGGTACGCTTTTCCTGGATGAAATTGGTGAAATGCCTTTGGATATGCAGGTGAAATTGCTGCGGGCTTTGCAGGAAAGAACCATCACACGGGTAGGGGGTGACAAAGTAGTTCCGGTAGATGTAAGGATCATTGCTGCCACCAACCGTAACCTGCTGGAACAGGTTAATGAAGGGAAGTTCAGGCAAGACCTCTTTTACAGGCTTAGTGTTATCCCCGTATATATCCCACCGTTGAAAAACAGAAGAGAAGACATTCCCATGCTTATCAGCTTTTTCCTCAACCTTAAGTCTGTTAAGCTGAGAAAACAACTTCCAGATATGGATAATATACTTTTTAAAAAGCTGGTGTATTACGACTGGCCCGGCAATGTCAGGGAGCTTGAAAACTTTATTGAAAAGTATGTAAACCTTGATGGTAAACTGGAGTGGGCTGATCAAATCATGAATCCGGGGATTTTCAGAAATCAAAAACCAGAGATTGCTGAAAACACTCCAGCCGAAAAGGATGGGATTCAGCAAAACAATGCAGAGCAAAACGGCGAAGTTATCTCCCTGGGTGAGATGGAAAAGCTGGCCATTGTTAATGCCATACAGGTTTACAACCGCAATATGACCAGGGTCGCCGCAGGACTGGGAATCAGCAGAAATGCCCTTTACCAGAAAATTAAAAAATTTGAGATAGAAATTTAACAGGGTAGACAGATGGCTTGGCTTGTGCCATCTGTGGGTTCAATGTGAATAATAATTGGATTCCTTGTTCTTGTGGTAGATAAACGTCTTTTTGCGGTACACCGGGCCAAGGTATGTATTGATCAACCCGATTCCAAAAAGTATGATACAAGCCATCAGGATGTGACTGCCGGTATTTGCATCCCAGTACCATTCGCGAACTACTCCGATATAGTAATTCTGGTACAAGTAATGAATTATCGGAAATTCCATGCGCATGATTACTGATGTTACTATATCTAACAGCAGAATTACAATCATTGATGCGATAATGAGACTACCCGAAATCACTATTGCTACCGTTTTTAACATGGCCACCAAAGTGGCCTGAACCGTCAGGTTATCCAGCATATTATACATTTCAACCCTTCCACTGGCAAAAAGGGTTAAGGCAATAATGGAGGTTGAAACAATAATGAACGCATCCCAATTCTTCATAGCTCTACAAGATTTAATTATTTGAACAATC
>SLPR01000252.1 GCA_007131895.1 Bacteroidales bacterium
AATCTATAAAAATATGAGCGAAGATAAAAAGGAAAACACCATAAAAGTAATGAATTATGATGCCGCCAGTATCCAGGTACTGGAAGGATTGGAGGCTGTCAGAAAACGCCCTGCCATGTATATTGGCGATATTGGCGTCAAAGGACTTCACCATCTTGTTTATGAAGTAGTTGACAACTCCATCGATGAATCCATGGCGGGCCATTGCGACCGAATTGATGTGACTATCAATGAAGACAACTCGGTTACTACCCTTGACAATGGTCGTGGTATTCCGGTAGATATCCATGAAAAAGAAGGCCGCAGCGCACTTGAAGTTGTAATGACTGTTTTGCACGCCGGAGGTAAATTCGACAAGGACAGCTACAAGGTTTCAGGTGGTTTGCACGGTGTAGGGGTGAGTTGTGTAAACGCATTGTCCTCACACCTGGAAGTAACCGTATACCGGGACGGAAAAGTATACAAACAGGAATACAGTAAAGGAGCCCCCCTGTATCCTGTTAAAGAAGTAGGAGAGTCAGACAAGACCGGTACAGAAGTAAAATTCCTTCCCGATAACAGTATATTTATCGTGGACGAGTATAGTTATGAAATCCTTTCCAACAGGCTCCGGGAGCTTTCTTTTCTTAACAAGGGAGTGAAACTTACCATTACTGACAAACGTCAGCTTGACGATGAGGGGCAACCTGTTTACGAGGAGTTTTATTCCAGTGAAGGACTAAAAGAGTTTGTAAAGTATCTAGATGAAACGAGGGAGAAGCTTATTGATGAGCCCATCTATATGGATGGAGAAAAATCAGGTACGCCTGTTGAAGTAGCTATGCAATACAACTCCTCTTTTGCAGAAAACCTCCATTCCTATGTAAATAATATCAGCACTATTGAAGGAGGAACGCACCTTGCCGGATTTCGCAGGGCACTCACCCGTACGCTGAAAAGTTATGCTGATAAATCAGGCATGCTATCCAAACTGAAATTTGAAATCAGTGGTGATGACTTCCGCGAAGGGCTAACAGCAGTAATCTCTGTAAAAGTTGCAGAACCTCAGTTTGAAGGCCAGACCAAAACCAAACTGGGTAATTCTGAGGTAGCCGGAGCAGTAGACCAGGCAGTTAGTGAAATGCTCAACTATTACCTGGACGAACATCCTAAAGAGGCTAAAACCATCGTAAACAAAGTAATTCTTGCTGCTACTGCGCGTCATGCTGCCCGAAAAGCACGTGAGCTTGTACAGCGCAAAAGTGTGTTAAGCTCAACCGGACTGCCCGGAAAACTGGCAGACTGTTCTGAAAGAAATCCTGAATTGGCAGAAATTTACCTGGTGGAGGGTGATTCTGCGGGTGGAACGGCCAAGCAGGGTCGTGAAAGAAAATTTCAGGCTATTCTTCCGCTCAGGGGTAAAATTCTGAACGTGGAAAAAGCAATGCCTCACAGAATATTTGAAAATGAGGAAATCAGAACCATGTTTACAGCTCTGGGTGTGAGCGTGGGTACTGTGGATGACTCCAAGGCTCTGAACATCGAAAAACTGCGCTACCACAAAGTAATTATCATGACGGATGCCGATGTGGACGGAAGCCATATTGCCACGCTGATTCTCACTTTCTTCTTCCGATACATGAGAGAGCTCATTGATAAGGGATATGTTTACATTGCTACTCCCCCACTCTATCTTGTAAAAAAAGGTAAAGAACAGATTTACGCATGGAGTGATGAGGAAAGAAAAGCCATAATGGCCGAAATGTCAAAAGGCGGTAAAGACAGTGGAATGCACTTTCAACGATACAAAGGTTTGGGAGAGATGAACGCAGAGCAGCTTTGGGACACCACCATGGACCCCGAATTCAGGAAACTCAAGCAAGTGGACATTGTAAATGCAGCCGAAGCCAATCGTACTTTCTCAATGCTGATGGGCGATGAAGTACCTCCCAGGAGAGCGTTTATTGAAAAAAATGCCAAATATGCCAATATAGATGTATAGTTGAATTAAACCATATAATCTTACCGAAAAAGGCTTTTACCATTTGTGTAATAGCCTTTTTCTTTTGTGCCTGCAATAAGGGATTGTGAAAATTGTGGCGGGGTGACCTCAGCTCACCCCGCCACTAAAAAATGCTTCATTTAGTCCGGAGGCGAACCCCAGCGGCAAAAGGATGTAAATGCTCCATCAGAGCAATTCATGCAGTTCTTCAAAACTAAGCGACTTCAGCGGATTGTTATCATTAATAAACATTCCGGCCAGGCTGGATTTTCGCTGTTGCAGTTTAAGAATTTTTTCTTCTACGGTGTTACGGGTAATAAACTTGTAGACTATCACATTCTTATCCTGACCAATACGGTGCGCCCTGTTGATGGCCTGTTTCTCAATGGCAGGATTCCACCAGGGATCAAGCATAAAAACATAATCAGCCTGGGTAAGATTTAAGCCTAAACCACCTGCTCTCAATGAAATAAGAAACAGTCGAACCAATTCATCTTGTTGAAAAGAGCGAACAACCTCCTCTCTTGTTTTTTCCTGTAATTTTCCTGTGAGAAGACGAAAAGGAGTTTTCTGCTCCATAAATTCACCAGCAAACAAATTCAGGTGTTTAACAAATTGAGAAAAAATAAGCACTTTGTGGTTTTCATCCAGCAGCATGCCTATATTTCGCTTTATCTCATTGTATTTACCAGACTCGAAAGCATACTCATTATCTACAATACGCGGATGGTTGGCAATGAGCCTTAGCTTGGTAAGGCCACTTAACACAAAAAATCTCGATTTGTCCTCTCCTTTCAAATGGAGATTTTCCAAAATAGCATTGCGTATTTCAGACTTCCTTGTTTCATAATAAGATTCCTGTTCAGGGGTCATTTCGCAATAATGAACAATCTCAGTCATTGGGGGTAACTCTTTGGCAACCTGATTTTTGGTTCGGCGCAGAATAAAAGGTTGAATCAATTTTTGCAGTTTTTTGCTTACCTTTTCATCACTCTTTTTTTCTATGGGCACCACAAATGCCTTTTTAAAAAAATTCAGACTTCCCAGCATGCCGGGGTTCATAAATGAAAATTGCGACCATAAATCTGTAAGGGAGTTTTCTACTGGCGTTCCTGTAAGCACAAGCCTGTAATCTGCCTGCAATTTTTTTATTGCCGAAAAAATCCGTGATGAGGCATTTTTTATGATTTGGCTTTCATCAAGTATGATATATCTAAAAGTGTATTTTTCAAGCAAATCAACATCGTTTCTTACGGTACCATATGTGGTAAGCACAACATCAAACCTGCTGAATACACTGGTGTCTGCAGTTCTGTTGATTCCGGTATGCTGCATTACCTTGAGGCCGGGCACAAATCTTCGTGCTTCCTCATACCAGTTGTGCACCAGAGACAATGGCATAATTACAAGGGAAGCACTGGTGCGGGAGCGTTTGTGTTGTAATTCTGCCTGAGAAATTGATTCGAAAATATCGAGCTGCGGTGGTGCTATCTTTGATCCTTCATGCTGTCTTTCACTTTCCAATTCCTTTACCGGTGGTGCATCCACCAGGTGAGTATAAGCAAGCACAGAAAGAGCCTGCAGGGTTTTTCCCAATCCCATATCATCTGCAAGACATCCTCCCAGTCCATTACTTCTCAGATACATCATCCAATTGTAGCCTTGTTGCTGATAACCTCGCAAGGTAGCATTTACTTCAGCCGGAACAGCATGTTCTTTGGCCTGGTTTCCGTTTTCAATACCGGGAAGTTTTATTCCTGAATCTACAGCAGCCAGAAGAGAATAATGAAACTTCTTCACCCGGATACTATTCCCCTTCTTCTGGCTAAAAAGGAAGATGT
>SLPR01000014.1 GCA_007131895.1 Bacteroidales bacterium
ACAACTCCCTGGCACTTTTTATTATGCCTCCTTCGGTTGAAGATCTTAGAGCCAGGCTTATAGCAAGGGGTACTGAAACTCCCCAGAGCCTTGAGAAGAGGATTGACAAAGCTGAATTTGAAATGGGATTTGCTCCTGAATTTGATGCTACCGTTGTAAATGATGACCTGGAGATGGCTATCAGCCTCACCAGAGAAATCATGAACAGTTTTCTTTATCCGGCTTTATAATACCTTTAAATAATCCAATAGCGCAAACGCATTACAAGAGGATGTGCTTAAGGTTAACAAAAGTACCATATAACCAAATTGTAAGAGAATGAATGCCAACGGAGGTAAAACAGCACTGTTTTTCGGTTCTTATGACCCTGTACATATGGGTCATCTTATCATTGCCGAATACTTCCTGAATTTACCGGAGATAGACGAATTGTGGTTTGTGGTTTCTCCGCAAAACCCGTTTAAGACCGAACAAAAACAAACACACCAGGCCACACGGAAAAAGATGCTTGACCTGGCAGTTGCCGATTTTAAAGGCTTCAGCGTGTGCGATATTGAGTTTGATATGCCTTTGCCTACCTATACCTATAAAACCCTTGTAAGGCTATATGATGAATTTCCCGGCAAAGAGTTTATTCTCCTGATAGGTGCAGATAATTTGCAGGAATTTGATAAATGGAAAAACTGGAAAGAGATTATTGAATTGCTGCCAGTGTATGTGTATCCAAGACCGGGTTATGATAGCACCGCATTTGACCATTTCCCCAACCTGCATAAAACCAGCGCCCCGGTTATAGATATTTCTTCCTCACTTATACGAAAAAATCTTGCTGAAGGTCGTTCAGCAAGATTTATGGTACCCAATGGGGTGTATGATTTTATTCTGGAGAATAAGCTGTATTAAAGCCCAAATTCACCCTTGAGCTGGTTAACATAATCGGTTTTTTCCCATGCAAAGAACTCCGCTTTCTTGAAGATTAGTTCTTTGCCATCCACAACTTTTTTATAGGTGTCTTTGTCTTCGTAAGATACCTGAACTTCTTTTTCAAAAGGAGTTCTTCCAAAATGACCGTAAGTGGTGGTTGGGAGGAATATTGGGTTTTTCAGTCCAAATCGCCTGATGATGGCGAAGGGTCTCAAGTCGAACATTTTCTCAATCTTTTCGGAAATTTCATTGTCACTTTCCTTCACTTTTGATGTGCCAAAAGTATTTATGTAGAGTCCTACAGGTTCTGCAACGCCAATTGCGTAGGCAACCTGAACCAATACTTCGCTGGCAATACCTGCAGCCACCATGTTTTTGGCAATATGACGGGTAGCATAGGCAGCTGAGCGGTCAACTTTACTGGAGTCCTTTCCTGAAAAAGCACCTCCGCCATGTGCCCCTTTTCCACCATAGGTATCCACAATAATTTTCCTCCCCGTAAGACCACTGTCGCCATGTGGGCCTCCGATAACAAATTTTCCCGTGGGGTTTACCAGCAGCTTGTAGCCATTGGTGAACAGCGGGCGCAATCTTTCGGGTAATACCTCAGCTGCAAGCGGAATCAGGAATTTTTCAATGTCTTCCCTGATTTTGTTCTGCATTTGTTTTTCTGCCGATTTTCTCTCTGCCAGTGTATCTCCTGAGGGAAGTATGAACTCGTCATGTTGGGTTGAAACCACAATGGTGTCGATGCGCACGGGTTTGTGATTATCGTCGTATTCTACAGTTACCTGGGCCTTGGAGTCAGGCCTGAGATAAGTCATGATTTCTCCTTTTTTCCTTATGGCTGCCAGTTCCTGCAACAGGATATGGGAAAGGTCGAGCGTAAGAGGCATAAATTCGTCTGTTTCCATTGATGCATAACCGAACATCATGCCCTGGTCTCCTGCACCCTGATCTTCTTCTTTTTCTCTCTCTACCCCCTGATTGATATCGGGAGATTGCTCGTGAATGGCCGAAATTACACCGCATGATTCTGCCTCGAATTTATAGGAAGAATCTGTATAACCGATTTCTTTTAAAACTTCTCTTACCACATTCTGAATATCGACCCATGCACGGGTTTTTACTTCGCCACTGCAAACCACCAGTCCGGTAGTAACCATGGTTTCACATGCCACTTTAGATTCAGGGTCCTGACGTAAAAATTCATCCAGCAATGCATCGGAAATCTGATCCGCCACCTTGTCAGGATGTCCTTCTGATACGGATTCAGATGTAAACAAATAGCCCATATATTAGATAATTATAATTGAAATAATTTTTTTGAATTTGCCCGGCAAAGGTAAACATTTATTGTTTAGATTGATCCTTAAACTTCGAATGTTAGCTGCCTGAATACCTGCTCAATGCTCTGATCTTCATGCCTCATTGCTACAATTACCCATTGGTTGGATACGGCAAATCTGAAAATATCGCCACGCAGGTCTTTCTTGCTTTGGGTAAATATTCTTGCAGCTGTTGTGCCTTCACGCTGTACATCCAGTATACCCGGAATATCTTTCAACAATTCCAGATTCTGTTCCTTCTCCAGTTCAATCCAAATCACCTTGTTGCTTTTATTGAGCAGTTGCAATTCATGGGTTGGTGCGTCAGCTACAATTTTTCCTTTATTGATAATTACCACCCTGTCGCAAACCGCTTCTACTTCCTGCATTATATGCGTAGAGAGAAGCACTGTTTTGTGTTTGCCTGTTTCCTTTATCAATTCTCTGATATCTACCAGCTGATTAGGGTCCAGTCCGGAGGTGGGTTCATCCAGTATCAGCACCTTTGGGTCATGAATAAGGGCCTGGGCAATCCCAACTCTCTGGCGGTATCCCTTTGACAAAGCGCCGATTTTCTTGTGTTGTTCGGGTGTCAGTCCTGTTTGCTCAATCATCTGGTCGACCCTGGGTTTGGTGTTTTTTCCCAGTTTATGCAATCCCGCCACAAATGTAAGGTACTCCCTTACGTACATATCAAGATACAAAGGATTGTTTTCGGGAAGATAGCCTACAAGCTCGCGTACACGCAATGATTCAGTTACAACATTGTGCCCGCAAACCCATACCTCGCCTTGATTCTGGGGCAGGTAACAGGAGATGATTTTCATCATCGTACTCTTGCCGGCCCCGTTGGGCCCGAGGAGTGCCAGGATTTCTCCCTGCTTTAGCTCAAGTGATACATCGTCAAGGGCTTTCTGTTGCCCATAAGTTTTGGTGACATTTTTTACTGTTAGCGTCATAAAAATTTACTATTTAATTTACTGCTCGCCCGAATTGTTTTTCGTGATCTTATCCAGCACCCGGCTGGTTCTTGCCGCTGTTACCCCAGTGCTGGGACAAACCCCTGTGCCTTGCAGTTCATTTACGATACTTTGTATCAGGCCTTGCTGAACATGATGGGGACGTTTGTTGACAAAATAGCGTGAACGACCATTTACAATCATCCTTGTGTGGCTGAAGTTGAAGCAGGAAAAGGAAACCTTTCCTTTCTCTCCTGTGATTTCCATATAATCCTCTTTAGCATGAGCCGGGGCTGCAAAACTCCATATCCCATGACCTACTATCCCGCCCTGTACGGTGAATCCCGCTGAAATAAAATCTTCAGGCTCGTAAAGTTTTTTTTGGTTGGTTGTTAAGGCAGAAACTTTTTCTATAGGGCCCAGCAGGAAGTCTATCAGGTCTAACTGATGGCTCCCCATGTCGTGCAGGTAGCCCCCTCCTGAAATTTCCGGAATTACCCTCCATGGCAGTGGAGTCCTGAAGTCAGCTTCTTTGGCGGGTTCAAAATACCGGATACTGAAAAATAAAGGTTTACCAATAACCCCGGAAT
>SLPR01000353.1 GCA_007131895.1 Bacteroidales bacterium
AAAAAGAAGAATCAATTTTAAACAAATTCCGGCTGGACAGAAATAGGAAAACCACACTGCCTTGAGTTTAAGCTTGCCTGTTATATTTTTCTTTTGCTGTACTTTCTTTTTCTAAAATAAAATCTGAGAAACCCAAAGATCAGTAACAAAACAACCGGCAGTGCCACATTGAGCAACTGAAGAGTGAATTTATGCTCGTTCACCCGGCTGCGGTCCAGCACTCTGAGTCTAACCTCCCTGGCGCGCGATTCCATAATTCCCCTGTCATCATTAAGGTAATTAATGGCATTGAGAATAAAATCAGCATTGCCAAAGGTTTCGTCGAGAAACCTGTCATACCCCAGCGGCAGAGGTTGGCCCCGGTTATCAAACTGATTGCGTATGATATCGCCATCCGAAACCACGATCATGGCAGTTCGCTCCCCTTTGTCGCGTCGCTGAAAACCAACAGGCAACTCTGCCAGCGGACTGCGCCGGTTGGTATAGAGTGACGTAAACTCCCCTTCCAGCAAAACAGCAACCGGTCTGGGCCCATCACGATACATACTCTCATCAACACTTCTTTCCATAATATCAAAAGAAATCCGTGCCGGGGTCTGCACTACACGGGTATAGGGTGAGCTTTGCAACAAAAAGGTTTTCTCAATACCTTCGGCAGCCACCGTATCAATGGTACTTACAAACTCCGTGCGCACGGCATTGAGATTTCTGACCAAAGGATGATTGGAGGCTGGCATTACCAGCGGAAAATAAAACCACGGGATCATGCTTATCTGGGGCCGATCGCCCATGAAACCCGTAGTAACAGGAATCGGAGCAGACTGCATGTCCATGATAAGATCGGCATTGAGCCTTACCCCATATCTGAAAAGCATGTCGTCGAGGTTAAGGGGCCACGCCATGCCAAGGGTCTCAGGGGCCATTTGCAAACTATCCATAGAGGCATAAACCGGATCTACCAGCCACAAGACAGAGCCACCATGCATCACAAATTGATCAATCACGAACTTGTCCTGCTCTGTAAACTCTTCCAGGGGTTGAGCAACCACCAGTGTACTTACTCCTGACAAGGCCCGGGGATTTCCATTTATAACCACCCGATCTACCTCATAGAAATCTTCCAGGCTGAAGGTAACATCTGCAACATACCTATACTCCAGCTCACCATTGCCTTCCAGGAAGGCAACGCGCGGTTTCTGCTCTAAAGTGAGTTTATGTATTGCCGATGCAAGATTAAACTCAAGGGCCTGTGTTGAACTATTAATAACATTTTCAGATGACATACCCATTTGCTCCTGCAACAGGGAAATGGGTACCTCACGACCCCGGTACCGGGCTATTGCTCCGGGAAAAATTATCTGCTGTGAGCTGGCATCTTCTCTGGTTACCTGCAACTGTGTAGGTTGAAGACCTTTACGAACAAGCATGGAATAGTTTTCCTCGGTTCGCTCCCAATCTCCCGAATGCGTGGGATTGATAAACTCATAGGTTACGAAATCAGACCAGGCCCTTAGTTCATCAAGCATTTCGCGGGTTTGGTTTCTCAATCGCTTGAAACCGGCAGGAAAATCACCCTCAAGGTACACCTGAAAATGAACATAATCATCTAGTTCGCTCAGCAATAAGCGGGTGGCAGGCGTTAGGGTAAATCTTTTTTCTGAAGTAAGATCAAGACGCACAAAATACCGTGAGCCTATCATGTTCAGAGCAATAATTATAACCAGGCCAAATAAAAGGCTCTTGATATTTGTGCCTCTGACATTAAGTTTTTGCACTATTTCTTTCTTTTCCTTTTTTGACATCCGTATTAAAAATGTGTGGGCTTTTTTATTTGTAACCGGTTAAATGCCGGTAAATATTTTTTTGTTCCAGGTAGCAATTACCCTTTGTTGCAATGTGATGAATATGAAATCAGTTCCATTTTCTGCTTTCAATTTTTATTTTGGTGAGCAGTAGAAACAACGCTATCAAACTTATAAAATAAAGCACATCTCTACTGTCTACAACACCCCTGCTAATAGATGTATAGTGGGAATAAATGCCCAGGTTCCTGATAAACAAATCAATGTTCCCGAACAAATCAAGGGTATATATGAATTCAAATCCAATATAGGCAAATCCACACAAAAATATTGAAACTACAAAAGAGACAATCTGGTTATCGGTAAGTGAAGAGGCAAACAAGCCAATGGAAACAAATGCAGCTCCCAGAAACAGGAGGCCAAGATATGATCCCCATGTGGCCCCCATATCCATATTACCAACAGGCAATCCAAAGTTATAAACAGTAATGACATAAATTAAGGTAGGCAGCAGTGAAAACACAACCAAAACAAAGGCAGCCATGTATTTTGCCATCACAATTTGTAAATCGCTCAAAGGCTTGGTAAGCAAAAATTCAATGGTGCCACTTTTTTTCTCGTCGGCAAAAAATCGCATGGTTATAGCGGGAATGAGAAAAAGAAATACAAAGGGTCCCATACTGAATAAACCCTCTATATTGGCATATCCCGATTGAAGAACATTGGTGTCTAAGGGAAAAACCCACAAAAACAAACTATTGATCAGTAAGAATACACCGATGGAGATATAGCCGATAAGGTTGTTGAAAAAGTTATTGATTTCCCGAAAAAACAGTGTAAACATGGATTGAAATATGAATAATTATTTACATACAATAATAGGGTTTGCGTTTGTTGTTGCAGGAAGACAGATGTTTAAAAAACACTTGCAACCTTAAACCGGCAGGAACAAAAACCAGCCAGTACCCGAAGCAATTGAAACAAGCAATCAGGATTCGAACAGTATGCTTACCGTATCAGTAAGTCCCAAACCGAGCAAACTTGACGCTTTGCCTTTGTTCATGGCTATTTCAAGGAAACCGGTGCTTCCAAACAACGCCAACCTCTCCCCTTCCGCCACATCAGAATAGGAAGTATGAAGAGTTCTGATAGAATAACCGGGAACCCTGAAATTTATTGTATAGGGTCGTCCACGTCCTGTTTTTCTGAAAGTTTCGTGATCTATATTTACAAAAACGTTCTCATAATCGTCAATAAAAATGACTTTGCCCTCAATTTTGTTTTCAGTGATTACAGGATTAAAGGCGTACATGCGATTCAGCGTTTTGTAGCTGTTTCCAAGTTCATTCAGGGTTTTACCGGAGGCTATCATGGCGGCAGCTTTCACGAAAACATCGCGTGACGAAAAAGTGAAATAATCGGAGTCCTGCATAATATCGAGTTCAATGGACTCAAAAGGTTTGTCATCAAACAAAAGAGACATCACACCATTATCAGACCCGATAAAAAACATATCTTTATGTTTTACTACAATATGAGGCGTTTTGGTGCTGGCTTCAGTGTTTACCCCAATAATATGAATAGTCCCTTTGGGGAAATCGGGATAGGTATTTCCCAGGATGAAACTACAGTTCATAATATCAAAAGGTCTCAGTGTGTGGGTAATATCAACAATCTGCGCATCGGGAATCTGTCTTAAAATACTGCCTTTCACGGCTGCCTGGTAATGGCTGTTCATGCCCCAGTCACTAATGAGGGTTACAATGGTCATAGTCAATGATTTTTTCCTGAGTAATACGTTCTTTCTGCCTTTCTTTGCAAAAATAACAAAAGCCTGCATTTATTAGCAAAAACATTTCACTCCAAAAGACCAACTTTAGAGAATATTTTTGTTATTTTGCTAAAAATTTCATTAAAACATAATTATAATTGGTGACAGAAACAAAAACTACCCAGGGAGACCACACCGGAGAGCTTATCATTTCACTGGAAGCGATTCATCCATCAGATATTTTCGGTTTGAATGAAGAGAGGTTGAAGTTGCTCAAAAAACTTTTTCCAAAATTGCGGCTTATTTTGCGGGGAAATCTATTAAAAGCCATCGGCGACGATCGGGAGCTAGAACTTTTTGACTTGAAATTCAAAAATATTCTCAACTATTTTGAGCGTTTTAATAAGGTTACTGATGAAGCGATACTCGAAATCATAACCTCTGTTGAATCTCAAACCGCCATTAACAAGATTGAGGCTGACACCGAAGCCCTGCTGCTTCATGGCCGCAACGGAATGCTCATCAAGGCGCGCACGCCCAATCAGTTGCGCATGGTGCAGAGTTTTAAAACGCACGATATGCTGTTTGCCATTGGTCCGGCAGGTACAGGCAAAACCTATACGGCGGTAGCACTTGCCGTCAGGGCACTGAAAAACAAGGAGGTAAGACGAATCATTCTCACCCGGCCCGCAGTGGAAGCCGGCGAAAACCTGGGTTTTTTACCCGGAGATTTAAAGGACAAGCTCGATCCTTATCTGCAGCCCCTCTACGATGCTTTGCGGGATATGATCCCCCCCGCTAAGCTTGAATCTTACTTAGAAGATAAAACCATTGAAATAGCTCCCCTGGCTTTTATGCGCGGAAGGACCCTGGATAATGCCTTTGCTATTCTTGATGAAGCTCAAAATGCTACGGAAAGCCAGCTGAAAATGTTCGTCACAAGGATGGGGAAATCTGCCAAATTTATTATTACAGGAGATGTAACCCAAATCGACCTGCCCCGCAACCAGACCTCAGGCCTTATTACAGCCACACGAATCCTTAACAAGGTAAAAGGAATCGATTTCATCTTCCTCAATGAAACAGATGTGGTCCGGCATCCCCTGGTATCTAAAATCATCCGTGCCTACGATAATTCCAGTCAAACGGAATAATGCAAACCTATGCAATCTAAACCCAACCTATGCCTGTCACTTCCACCCATTTCAGCTTTCCCGGTCAAAAGAACTTCTACAAAGGAAAAGTTCGTGATGTTTATAACATTGATAACGAGCTGTTGCTCATGGTGGCCACCGACAGAATATCAGCCTTCGATGTAGTATTGCCCGCAGGAATCCCATACAAGGGTCAGGTTCTTAACCAGATAGCGTCAGAGTTTCTTGATGCTACGGCCGATATAGTCCCCAACTGGAAAATCGCTACCCCTGATCCCATGGTTACAGCCGGTCATCTTTGTGAACCCTATAAAGTAGAAATGGTTATTCGCGGGTATCTTACGGGCCATGCATGGAGAGAATACAAACAAGGCAAAAGGGAAATTTGTGGAGTAAAAATGCCTGAAGGAATGAAAGAGAACCAGCCATTTCCTCATCCTATCATTACACCCACCACCAAAGCAGATTTGGGCCATGACGAAGATATTTCTGCTGAGGCCATACTTGAGAAAGGAATAGTCTCACAGTCAGACTACAAGCAGCTCGAAACCTATACCCACCTTTTATTTGAAAGAGGAACCATGCTTGCCGCTGAAAGGGGCCTCATCCTGGTAGACACCAAATATGAATTCGGCAAAAAGGACGGTAAAATCCTGCTTATTGACGAAATACATACACCAGATTCATCCAGGTATTTTTACCTTGATGGCTACAGGCAAAGGTTAAATGACAATCTTCCACAAAAACAATTATCCAAAGAGTTTGTGCGTGAATGGCTCATGGAAAATGGATTCAGCGGCAAAACAGGACAACAGGTTCCTGACATGACTGAAGATATAATTGATTCAATTTCTGAACGTTACATCGAGCTATTTGAAAAGATTACAGGGAAATCCTTCCGGAAATTACCTGAAAATGCCCTTCATGAGCGGATAGAAAACAACTGCATTGCATTTCTGAAGAACCGCTGAAAAGAAAAAAATATCGGTTTCCTATAACCTATTTACGATAATACCGTAAAACTTCCCATAGTGCCATATCTGTGCCTGCACGTAAAACACGCTAAGTGTTTTTACCTATAAAAAACGGGTGATTCACTTGGCGCATTTGGGTGTTAAATCGTTGATTATTTGAGTTTTTAATAATATTTTTGTTCGGTTTGGAGATCCGTAATAACCGTTATAATCACTAAAAACAAAAGGTGTCGACAAAAGATAAAAAATGCTAATCTATTGAAAGACTTATTTAGATATAGGGCATTATCCTGCCCACTTTATTTGTTAAGTTTAAGAAAAATTGCCATAAAATTAAGAGAAATCAAAACCAAAACAACCTGAGGGGAAATCTGAGGGGATGAGGTAAAAAGCGACCAAGTTCAGAAACTAAACTATAACAACATGAACCTTAACTTACGAATTCTAACCATTATTTGTTTGTTATTAACATTTTCAAGTAATTCACTGCTGCAGGGCCAGAACCTGGTCATTGATTCAGTATATGTCCAAAACGTTTCCTGTTTTGGAGGTGACGATGGTGAAATTACAATCGAAATCTCAGGAGGACAACCACCTTACACATATACATGGATAAGGTTTCCATTTGCTTTTGACCAAATCATCAGCAATGAAACCATAGTTACTTTTCCAGGCAATTTTCCGGTAACAGCAGCCAGCTATTTTATTGACGTCAATGATGCAATAGGAAATAATGCAGGCGGCAATGCTGTTGTAAGTCAGCCACTGACAGCAGTAGAAGTGAATATTACCCCTGAAACAGCACAAACATGCAGCGGACTGGATTTACAGCTCAACGGAAATCCCAACGGAGGAACGCCATATACTGCAACAGGTATTTCACCCTATATCCATCAATGGACTGGTCCTGGAGCTGCATTCCTCGATGCAACCAACATTGAAAACCCGGTTTTCAACAATCCGGAAGGAGGAAGCTTCGAACTAACTTATACTGCTACAGATTCTTTAGGTTGCTTTGCATCCCAGACCATCAACATCAACAATACCGACAATCCGGATACTTTTGCCGGAAATGATGATGACATTTGTGGCAACAGCTACTCTTTAAACGCAACCCAATTTTTCGGCACAGGAATATGGTCGGCTTCAGGTCCCGGCTCTGCCTCTTTTGCCAATGTAAACGATCCCAATACCACGGTTACAGTAAGTGCTTTCGGAACCTACACTTTCACATGGACAGAATCCAACGATGGATGCGAAGGCAGTGACGATGTCGCCATTACCTTCAACGAAAACCCATCATTTTCACTTAATCCTGATAATCCTTCCAGCCCCGGTGCCAGTGATGGCTCCATTGAAGTAATTGTAAGTGCCGGTGAAGCGCCCTATACCTATACGCTTACCGACAGCGATATGAATGAAACCGTTTTTGGACCCTCCCCTGATGTCGATCACACTTTTGAAGATCTTCCATCGGGAGTTTACAACATCAGAATTACTGACGCCAATGGTTGCTCTCATGATCAAAACCGGGAACTTACAGGCACTTCTGTGCTCAGTGTTGCTGTTAAAACCACGGCTACCTGTAACCACCCATCCAATGGCACCATCGAAATTGAAATCCTTGCAGGCGATAGTCCGTTTGATGTAACTATTACCACTGTTCCTGGCGGAAGCACAGTCTTCACTGCCAGCTCAAGCACTGAGTTCAGTTTTCTTGTTGCCGATCTGGCACCTGGTGACTACACTATTTTCATTGAAGATAACAATGGCAACGACTACAACAATCAGATAAATATAGCCGAAGGTCCCACAGCAACCATTAGCTACGCGGGGTCTCCCTTCTGTGGCGATGGCGAAGCACTGGTTTCTTTTTCGGGATTTGGTGGTGGCACCTTCAGTGCAGCTCCTTCGGGCCTGGCTATCAACTCTACAAACGGAACCATTAACCTGACAGCCAGCAACAACGGCACCTATACGGTAACCTATAGCTTCAATGACGGTGATTGTGCCGGTACTGCACAAACCACGGTTGTTATTGGAGAAATTACAGATGTATCCATTTCATACGATGATTCACCCTACTGCCAGGAAACCGGGGGTATTGCCCAGGTTACCATTGACGGACAGATATTGAATGCATCGCAAAATACTTACAATGCCGGAAGAATATCTTCTGACTTTGGTTTCCGAAACGTAACCCATTCCTCCAATTGCCCCGGCTCCATGATAGTATCTGTTCCAGCCGGAGCCGTTATTACTGCAGTGGACGTACAGTATCAGATTACTTCGGTTCCCTTGCATTATATGAGTGATCAGAGAAGTCAGCTTCGCGTGGTATCTCCCGGTGGTGAGGCAGAAGCATTAGTATACCAGGGTCTTGGAAATTTTGCCGGAACTGCCAACTACAACCGGACCGGACTTACCATTGCCAACAATGTAACCGGTGGCGGAAATATTGAATTTGAACTCCACGTGGGACGAACCTTTGGTCCCACCCCTGCCTGTGCCTCCAACGGCGTATGGGTAGTAGATGGTACCTGGACCGTAACGGTACATTACACTTCAGGACATGAATTTACGGCAGAACCTCCCGGACTGGACATTGACCCCGTTACAGGAGACATCAACCTGGAAACCAGCCTTCCCGGAGACTACATTGTTACCTATACTTACAACGAAGGAGCCTGTGAAGGTACCGCCACTGCGCTGGTAACCATTTTGCCCACTCCTGAAGCTCCTCCCAGCGAAGATATAATCGCATGCTATACAGGTGAACTTCAAACCCTCACGCTAACACCTCCCGCAGGAGCTTCTGTAGCATGGTACACCGATGAAACCGGAACAGTACCTGCCACTGCACCCTCAGGAACCGACCCCGGTGAATACATTGCATGGGCGGCTTTTATTCTGGACGGCTGTGAAAGTGATCTGGTACCCCAGAGGCTCACCATCTACCCCGAACCTGAGGCAGAAATATCTTACGGCACCGGAAGCTTTTGTGCTGAAGGCTCTGTAAATGTTACCATTACAACCACCGAAACCATTGTAAGTCAAACTTTCAGCGTAGAGCCCGAAACCGGACTTGATATTGAAGAAAACACAGGAACCATCAACCTGGCAACAAGCACTCCCGGCACTTACGAAATCGAAATGAGATTTGTAAATGAAGATGGCTGTTTCAACACTGCCGAAACTACCATTGTCATTGAAGATACTCCTGCCCCTCCCACTGCTGAAGATCTAAGCGTTTGTTTTGATGGTACAGAATATACAGCTTCTGCCACCCCGCCGGCAGGTGCTTCTATTGTATGGTACACCGATGAAACCGGAACCACTACAACTTCTGCCCCCTCGGGAACAGACCCCGATATATACACTGCATGGGCAGCATCGGTAATCAGCGGTTCTTCCTGCGAAAGCGAAAGAGTGCTGGTAACCCTGACCATCTATGATGCCCCGGCTGAACCTTTGGCCAACAACGTGGAAGCGTGTTTTGACGGAACCATCCACACCGCATCCGCCACTCCTCCTGCCGGTGCAACCATTGTATGGTATGCCAACGCTACAGGCCCCGAGGCAGGTAGCGCCCCTTCTGCATCTGAAGTGGGAACTTATACCGCATGGGCAGCATCGGTTATCGATCATGCTGATGTTACCTGCGAAAGTGAACGTGTTCCTGTTACCCTTACCATTTATGAACTGGATGAGGTGACTATTTCTTACGATCAACCAGAATTTTGCCAGGAAACCGGCGGAGTTGCACCTGTAACAATTGTCGGCGAACTGCTGAATTCTTCACAAGCCACCTATACCACCGGGCATATTGCCACCGATTTTACTTTCAGAACCACCGGAGAGGATTCCGATTGCCCCGGCACACTGACCGTTACGATTCCTTTAGGATCTGTAATTACCTCCGTGGATGTGCAATACAACATGACAGCCAGCGGTGGTCACTACATCTCTGACCAGCACAGCCAGTTGCGCTGCATTTCGCCTAACGGCACAAGCGAAGAGGAAGTATTTATTGGAATTGGAAATGATCCCGGAACTTATTCTTACAGTCGTTCCGACCTGCGTATTGCCAATGATGTTGAGGGTGGTGGAGACATTGTTTTCGAACTCCATGCCGGACGAGCATTCAACCCTACACCTCAATGTTCTTCCGATGGCAACAGGGTAGACAACGGCACCTGGACGGTAACCGTAAATTATACTGCCGGACACTATTTTGAAGTAGATCCCCCCACAGGTCTTGCCATTGATACCAACACCGGAGATATTGATCTGGAAAACAGTGAACCCGGAACCTACGAAGTAACCTATCACTATACCGATGGAAACTGCAGTGGTTCAACCTCTACTACCGTGACCATTCTTCCCCAGCCTGCTCCTCCAGTAGTAGCAGACCTTGAAGTTTGTGAAGATGGCAGCACTTATACCCTTGAAGCTACGCATCCCGTGGGAACCACCCTGGTATGGTACGAAAACGAAACAGGATTTGAAATTACCACAGCTCCCTCCGGTTCAGTAGAAGGAGAATATTCTGCATGGGCTGCAGTTATCAATGCCGATGGTTGTGAAAGTGACCGTGTTCAGGCTACTTTAACCATTATTGAAAGCCCCGCAGCACCCAATCCACAGAACCTAACCGTTTGTTTTGACGGAACTGAACATATTGCAGGGGCAACAGTGGAAGAAGGCACGAACCTGATTTGGTATGAGGAACAAATCGGCGATATCCTTTCATCGGCTCCCATTGGAACCAACCCCGGCACTTATACTGCATGGGCGGCTGCAGAGCTGGACGGTTGCGAAAGCGAACGTGTGGAAGTTACCCTTACCATCAACGATGTTCCTGAAGCACCCACCGCCAATAATGTGGAAGAATGTTTTACAGGTGATTCTTTTGTCGCCTCTGCTACACCCCCTTCGGGTGCGGTCATCGTTTGGTATGCAAACCAGACAGGCAATGTACCTGGCAATGCCCCTTCAGGCGTTAACCCCGGAACATATACTGCATGGGCTGCAGCTCAGTTTACCGCTACAGGTTGCGAAAGCGAAAGAACGCTTGTTACATTGGAAATCTTTCCGGTACCCGAAGCTACCATTTCCTATGGTGCAACCAACTTCTGCCCTGAAGGAATTGTGGAAGTAACTATTACTCCCGGAGCAGAAACTGTAATCTCCTTTGGCACTTTTAGTGAAGAACCTGAAACCGGTCTGGATATCGACGAAGATACCGGTACCATCAACCTGGGCAATTCAACTCCCGGAACCTACGAAATTGAATACCGCTTTGTGGATATCAACGGATGCTTCAACACAGCCGTTACCACCATTACCATCGACGAACTTCCCGATGCCCCCGTGGCCAACGATGAGGAAGTTTGTTTTGACGGAACAGAGCACACTGCCTCCGCAACACCGCCCGCAGGCACCACCATCGTGTGGTATGCCAATGCAACCGGCGAGGAACCCGGTGAGGCTCCCTCAGCCACTGACCCTGGCACCTATATTGCATGGGCCGCCGCTGTGGGTAATGAGTCGGCTTGCGAAAGCGAACGCGTGGAAGTTACCCTTATCATCAACGACGCACCCGATGCTCCTGTAGCCAATAATGTTATCGTTTGTTTTGACGGAACAGAGCACACCGCCACCGCAACCGTTCCTGCCGGAACTACCCTGGTTTGGTACACTACTGAGTTTGGTGATGTGGAGACTACAGAACCCACAGCTACCGCAGCCGGAGAATACATTGCTTGGGCCGCTGCAGAAGACAATGATACGGGTTGTGAAAGCGAAAGAACGCTGGTAACTCTTACCATCAATGAACTTCCTGAAGCACCGGTAGCTAATAATGTCACCGTTTGTTTTGACGGAACGGAGCATACTGCTACCGCTGCGGTAGCTGATGGCACTACCCTGGTATGGTATACCTCCGAATTTGGTGATGAAGAAGCCAGTGCACCCACGGGAACCAACCCGGATACCTACACCGCATGGGCCGCTGCTGTTGACGATATTACAGGCTGCGAAAGCGAAAGAACACTGGTAACATTGATTATCAATGATACTCCTGAGAAGCCTGTTGCCAACAATGAAGAAGAATGCTACACCGGTGATGAATTCACTGCATCGGCTACCCCGCCGGCAGGTGCATCAATTATTTGGTACACCCTGGAGTTTGATGGCGAAATCACCACTGCTCCCACTGGCACAGAGCCCGATACCTATACTGCCTGGGCAGCTGCTGTTGACAATGTCACCGGATGCGAAAGCGAAAGAGTGGAAGTAACCCTGGTTATTTTCCCATTGCCTGAAGTTACCATTTCCTATGGTGCAACAAGCTTCTGCCCAATAGGAACAGTTGATGTTATCATTACGCCTGCTGATGGCACAGTCATATCCTTTGGCACTTTTAGCGTAGAACCCCAGTTTGGTTTGGATATCGATGTGGATAACGGAACCATTAACCTGGCAAACTCAACTCCCGATACCTATGAAGTTGAATATCGTTTCGTGGATGAAAACGGATGTTTCAACACTGCTACAACAATTATCACTATTAATGAAGAACCCACATTTGTAAGCATTACTCCATCCGACGCAGCTTGTGCCGGTGAAGCAACCGGTAGCATAACCGTTGAAGCTTCAGCAGGAGAACTGCCTTATACATTTGAGCTTCTCGATGAGGATCTCAACGTACTGGATACCATAACTGCCGAAACTACTGAACCTCAAACTTTCACAGGACTGGCCTCAGGATTCTACTACGTAAGGGTAACGGATGATAACAGCTGTGGTTCAGGCATTTCTGACCTCATCTTCATTGATGAGCCGGATCCCATTGCCATTGACCCCTCAAGCATAAATATTACCAACGTTACATGCAACGGCCTTAATGACGGGACCATCTCCCTTTCTGCCAATGGCGGAAGTGGTGAACTTGAATTCGTATTGTTGTCAGAAGGCAATCCGGTACAAGGACCACAGACAGGAAATGCAAACTTTACAGGACTTGAACCAGGAACCTACGTGGTAAGTATTACCGATGAAGCATTCTGCAATGTATTGTCAGAAGAGTTCACCATTACCGAACCCGATGCCCTGTTGCTTACAGCCAATACCAATCCTGACATTGCTTGTCCCGGAGATGAAGCCATCATCGAAGCCTTTGCTTCGCAGGGAACAGCGCCTTATACTTTTACCCTTTGGCTGGGTGGAGTTCAGGTGGATGGCCCGCTCACTGCCGGTGAAAACGAAACCGTATTCTTTAGTGGCATTGATACTTCCGGCCTGTATACCGTTAGAGCTGAGGATGCCAATGAATGCGAAACTACCGAAGATGTGCAGGTTTCAGAACCTCTGCTGCTGACGCAATTTAATTTAGTAGCTGCCGGAGATAATGCCTATTGTTCCGATGGACAGGGTGTAGAAATTCTCCTTGACGGAAGTGAAACCGGCGTAAACTACCAGCTTCTTTACGAAGGTACCAACACAGGTGAACCAGTTGCCGGAACCGGTGATGAAATCAGCTTTGGCTTCCATACAGAAGAAGGAAACTATACCATACTGGCAACCCACCCCGAATCTACCTGCACCACCATGATGACAGGTAGTGTGGACGTGGTTATTCTGCCCTTACCCATTGCCTTCAATGTAACAGGTGGTGGCGAATATTGCGACGGTGGAACCGGTGCTGAAATAGGCCTCGATGGCTCCGAAACCGGAGTAATTTACACCCTGATTTTCAACGATACTGATATGCTTGCTACCCTTCCCGGTACAGGTAATGCACTCAGCTTTGGTCTTCAAACCCAGATTGGAAACTATACCGTTTGGGCCGTTAATGAGACAACAGGCTGCGAAAACATAATGACCGGAACTGCCATTATCGACGAGCAGGACCTTCCCATGGTATTCAATGTTACCGGAGGTGGTAACTACTGTGAGTTTGGCGATGGTGTGGAAGTTGGACTTAACAACTCTCAGACAGGTGTCAACTATGCACTGTTTGTTGATGGAACTGCTACCGGAGATATTGTTGCCGGTATTGGTTCAGCCATCAGCTTTGGTTTGCAGACCATTCCCGGCACTTACACCGTGATGGCTACCGATGCTGTTTCCGGCTGTTTTATCATGATGAATGGCGAAGCCCTGGTAGGACTATATTCATTGCCGCTGATATACAATGTTACAGGTGGAGGTGAATACTGCGATGGTGGAGAAGGTTTAGAAATCGGACTGGATGGTTCAGAAACCGGAATCGACTACTTCCTTTTCCTCAATGGTGAATCTACCGGTGATGCAATAAGCGGTACAGGCAACCCTGTCAGCTTTGGAGTACACACACTTGCAGGCATCTACACTGTATTGGCAGAAACCG
>SLPR01000459.1 GCA_007131895.1 Bacteroidales bacterium
GCCACCGCCAAGGTCGGCTTCCAGTGCAGCTTCATCAAGCCATGCAAGGAAAGCAACCTCTACTGCATCGTCATCCATAAACTCGCAGGCATCATATTCCTTGTCTGCAGGTGTAGTGTAGGTGATAGCATCGGGAGCCTCCACAGTAAACGTTCCCTCACAAGTTTCAGTCACTTCGCAGAAGTCGGTTACAACTATTGAAATAGGAACCGAACCTCCACAAAAATCAGGTGCATCAAACATTTCGCTTAAAACGGCTACAGTTAACTCATCAACTACCTCACCATTAACTGTAATCACCAGCGGTTCTGTTCCGCCTGATACAGTGAAGCCACCAAGCCAGTTTGCAAAGGCAATGTTAACTTCATCCTGGGAGATGCAGGGGCCAACATCTTCATCATCCGCACAGGTAAGGGAAATGGGTACAAAATCCGGTTGATTAATAGTAGCAAAACATAGTGCAGGCACTACATCGGGATTAGAAGTATCGGTTATGGTAACAAAATAACCTCCGGCAGAAAGATTAGAAACAGTGATTGGAAAACCGGTTATTAAAACACCTTCTGCTTCATAAATAAGATTATTATCATCATCAAGAACCTCAACGTCAAATACCCCGTCAGGATCGGCGACAGTAAGCGTAATGATAATTTCACCGTCATCACCATCAAAACAGGTAACATCATTGGCTGATACCTCACAAAGTGGAGCTATGGGCATTGGCGGTTCATAATCATAACATATCTCTATATGGCTTACTCCATAGTATTTGTTGTTTGTGGTATTGAGTGGAGAATGAAGATTGCCATCAGATGTAATGCTTCCTTCATAATAGTAAACGTTGGCATCTGGGCCACCTTTTACAATAAAAGCGTAGACCTGGACACCTTCTGAGACCTCCCATGCGACTGTTTCGCCACAATCCGTCTCTACTATACTCCAGGTAAGTGTACCGCCACCGGGTAGATCATAAGTGCCGGGGTCCGGAGGATCAACTTTGAAGCTATACTCTGTTTCTGACCCTATGCTTGAGCATGATGGGTTGCCAGGTGTCAATTTGGCGGGAATACCTTGGTCTGATAAGCTCTCGCCATTACACTCGGAGTAAATAATAAAATCGCCCTCGTCTGCAATAACTGCGTGCGGGCTGATGAACGGCAATGCAAACAGCATGGTTAGGGCTAAAAGGTACGTGCGACAACACGAACCTCGAATTTCGTATTTTGTCTTCATTTCAATTGGGTTTTGGTTAATAAAAAATTAGTGTTTAAGTAAACTTTAACAAATAACATGTCTTGCAATGCATTTACCCCTATAGCTTCCCGGAAATCAGGGAATCACTTTTTTTTATGCAACAATAAATACAATCAGTATTAATAAGATTGCATAAAATCTCACACATTACAACACAATTTCTTAACGTTAAATCACTTATTGAGAAGAGAGCTTCCAGGCATTCGTTAGAGGGAGGGTAATTCTAAAAAAAACTATTTGCTAACCGTCGGATGTATTTCCTGGATACGTAATACAAATTCCTATATTACAGTTTTAAACTAAAAAAATATTGCAGGTGTTGCAAATTATAACCGCTTTTTAATCCTATTCAATTTAACCGTTTAACAATCTAAACAGGATAAGATATCCTGAAAGATTAATTTTTGAAGTGTTTTTTCATAGGCACAATGTTTTGTTAGCAACTATTTAAATTTATTATAAATAAAAGCCTAATTGCAATATGTTAATGGCTAATTGGCTTTTTTTTGCTACAAGTTTACTGTTTCTAAATGATAAATACAATAAGTGAAATTACGAAAAGAGTATACTATAATACCCTTATTCTTGCGTACAGTAGAAACCGAATGAAGAATATCGAAGAAACACTATGCAGTATTTAAGTAGTACATGAACATTTTGCTTCGTCAAATAAGTGTTTACCCATTTATATTTAGTTCTCAAAATCAGAATTTTCATGTTAAATGCTTTTTTGCAAAATTATAACACAAGCATATCAATGCAATCTATGTGTTTTATTTTTGTTTTTTTGTGAGATTTTTCCAATATTTAATCGATTGCTTTGCCTGTATGCATATAGAAACATACTCATGCGATAACATTAAGCAAGCTTTATTGGGAAATACTGACGTAAAAGAGCGTTTTCAGGTTTAATTTAGTTTCAAAAAAACGGGTATTTTTAATTATAAAACCTTAGGACCGGAAGATAAGAAACACTCTCTTTTCAAATACTGTGTTTTCAAAAAAAATCACATATCTCTAAACCCTGAATACATTTTACAGATTTCGGAGCGAATAGTTCTGATTTCAATTTGCAATTTATGAAAATTTGAGTGCGCACTGCAACCAGCTTCCGGAATCAAGTCAAGAATCAAAACCCTAATCATAAAAGAAACATAACGTTTAAGAATAAATGCAATTTCCTTTTCGCACAAGGCTTATTCGCCATACTCTTTGCAGTTATCCTGTCAGCTGGGCAATCCTTTGCCCGGAATGATTCCATAATTTTATCTCCTCATTATAAAGCCTTCCACGCTGCCAAAGTTATTGAGTCAACCCATGCTTATGCCCTGGATAAAACTACCACCCTTTCGGATCTGGCATCAACAACCAACCAGCTTTGTCGTATCCTTCTGAATAGCCCCCAATGCGGCCCTACTGCTCATTTAGTCCCCAATCAGGGCTCCCACAAATAATCTCAGGTTAGTTTTGATGGGCCGGGGCTTCATTCAAAAGCCGCTCTTGCAAGCAGCCTTTTAATTGTCTCCTCAAACCATATATAACGTGTATCTTAACTCCAGCAAAAAATAAGTGCTGACACTTATGGTAAGATTTATGAAATACCCTCTTACTCGTATTGACTCAGAAGGATACAATCCGTAAGTTTGTCTTTCCTGGAAATATATTATTTACATTACAAAAAAACTGCTGTAATATGAATCAAACCTACTTTTACAACCGGATTTTCTCTTTTCTGGTTATTGTTCTTTTGTCACTGAATGCCATGGCTTTTAACCATGAGAGCAACCCACATGCGAAAGAGATCAATACATTTCCCTATTTTGAGGACTTCAACAGTGTAACACAACCTGATCTTCCTGCTGGTTGGTCTTCCATTGTGAAATCTGACAATATAAACGCCTTCGTAAGAACGGCAACCATTGCAGATCCTGTTACACCTCCCAACCATGTAAGAGCTTTCAACTCTACTGACGCTGCGGCAAGCCTGTATCTGATTTCACCTGCCATCACACCCAACCTCAACGAATTGCGCGTGAGATTTTTTGCCAAAGCCAATTCAGGTTCTGATAATGTGATCGAAGTTGGTACTATGGATTTGGGTGAAGATGAAAATTTTACCATGGTACAATCCATTACCCCCGGACTTACCCACACCGAATACATTGTATCGCTGGCAGACTATACCGGCGACCATGATTATATTGCCTTCAGGGTAGTTCCCGGCTCCACATCCAGAAGCATTTATATCGACAATGTTCTGATTGACTTCATACCCACCGGCCCTGTAGCAGAGGTGAACCCCTCTTCATGGGATTTCGGCGCCAACCAAACAGGCATTACCTGGCCTGAAAAAGAATTTACGGTAACCAACGTGGGTATTGGCACTCTGACTCTCGAACCGGCAGATATTACCATTACCGGAGACCATGCATCCGAATTTATTTTGAACAACCTTGATGCAGTGGTAAACCTCGAACCTTTTGAGTCCACAACCCTAGGGGTATCGTTCTCTCCCCAGACTGTGGGAGACAAGGCCGCCCTGCTCACCGTCGACAACACCGAAGTGCCTTTGAGTGGAGAGGGGTTTGACAATTCCATAACCGATTTTCCTCACTTCATGGATTTTAACGATGTGGAGCCTCCGGCTTTGCCGGTGGGATGGGTCTCTCATGTAGAATCTCCCAATGCTGCAGCAAGGGTAGAAACCACCACTCTCGTGAACCCTGTATCGCCTCCCAACCAGCTGCGTTTTGTACCCATGAACGATCCCAACGCTACCCTGATATTTATTTCTCCTCCCATAGGGGCCCCAATCAACACCCTCCGGGTAAGCTTCTCTGCTTTGGGCCTGAACTCAGCTGCCAATTCTGTTCAGTTGGGAAGCTACTCTGTCGAAAACGGATTTACCTCTATCCAGAGTGTAAACATTACCAGCTCTCACCAGGTATACCAGGTTGATCTGGCCGGCTATGAAGGAGATGACGTGCTCTTTGCCATCAAAGCCATATCGGACCCAAGCACTGGCCGCCCCACCTATTTAGACAACCTGAATATCGCATTGATTCCTTCAGAACCTACTGTGGACGTAAGCCCCAACAGCTGGGAGTTTGAACCTACCCATTATGGTGAAAGCTCTGAAGAAAAAGAATTTACCATTACCAATATTGGTGCAGGAACCCTGGTTTTAACTGCTGCAGATATTTCCATTACCGGAGAAGATGCAGCTGACTTTACCCTGAACAACCTGACCGAAACAGTTGAGCTCACTGCCAACCAGAGCACTACCATTGGGGTAGTTTTTACTCCCGAACTTGAGGGCGACAAGACCGCATCTCTTATGGTAAAAGACTTTGAAGTAAGCCTGAGTGGAGAAAGCTACAACCCCAATATCACCAGCCTTCCCCACCACGAAGACTTCAACAATGTTTCGCCCCCGGCACTGCCTATTGGATGGACCAACCATCTCGAAACCACCTCAGGACAGGCAGTGGTTCACACGTCCCATCTGATGGATCCCAACTCTCCACCCTACCATGTAAGATTTGGAAACTTTATCGATCCTGACGCAAATCTCTTTCTTATCAGCCCTGAAATAGAATTTGACATCAGTCAGCTCAGGGTAAGTTTCTACTCAAGGGTAAATATTGACGGACCCAGCTATATCGAAGTGGGCACCTGGGATCCTGTTGAAGAAAATTTCAGCATGCTTGCTTCTTTTCATCTGACTACCACACACACTCACTTCTTTTACGAGTTTGACGAATATGAAGGGGATGATGTGCATATAGCATTCCGTGCAGACTTTGCTCAAACTTACCGCTGGGTAATGCTCGACGATTTTCACCTTGACTTCGCCCCCTTATCGGCCATCATCAATGTAACTCCTGACAACTATACCTTTGCGCCTTTGCAGGCTGGCACCACTTCAGCGCCCAAAGAATTCACCATCATCAACGATGGTGGCGACACCCTGGTAGTTGCCCCTTCAGGCATTACCATCACAGGCGACAATGCCGATGCCTTCATCCTTACCAACCTGGAAGAAGAGGTGCAATTGCTGGCCGGAGAAACAGCAGTATTCAGTGTGGTTTTTGCTCCCGATGCCGTGGGAAATAAAGAGGCAACCCTTTCTGTAAATGATTTTGAAGTCCCCCTGAGTGGAGAAGCCTTTGATGCTACCATCACAGAATTCCCATGGGAAGAGGACTTCTCCGGATTAGACACCGGAGAGATTCCCTTTGGATGGATCAAGGATACCCAAAACTGGGGTGTTTCACTCACCAACAATGCCGGCGGACAATCACCGGAAATGCGTTTCCATTTTGTACCCATCCTCAGTGGAGCCTTCTATCTGCAATCACCCCAGATCAACTCTTCCGACTATGACGAGCTGTTGCTGACCTTCAGCCACATGGTAAACAACTACCAGACCCCTGGTATTTACACCCTTAAGGTAGTAGCCCTTGCAGGCGATGAGGAATACCTCATCTACGAATGGGTAGATCCCGATAATATTGCCCCGGAAAATTTCACTGCCATTATCAACGCACAGGATCATGGTGTGGGTGCAGAAAACCTCAGGATCGCATTTGTTTTTGACGGCGACACTGAAGATATCAACCAGTGGTATATTGATGATATTGTACTGCGTGAAGTACCCGAGTACTATACTGCAACTTTCAATGTAGTTGAAGATTCTCCCGAACAGGACCCTGTAAATGATGTAACCATCAGTATTGCCGGAGCCGGCAACATCGTTACCGATGAAAACGGACAAGCGTCTATAACTCTTGAAGCAGGCAGCTATTATGCTGAAATCATCAAAGTAGGCTATGCCAACCAGGCAGTGGAATTTACCCTTGAAGACGAGGACATAGCCATTGACATCCTGCTGCTCGATGAAATAGCAGAACCTTTCGACCTTGCCATTACGATGGAGGGGCTTGACCATGGAGATGCCCTGCTCAGCTGGGAGCTGGAAACCATATTGCATGAGTTCCGCTACGATGACGGTGAAGTGGTTAACCAGCTGGGATACCCCCTGGGTACCATCAACAGCGTTTTGGGAGCAGCCCATCATTACCATGCAGTATTGCATGAGATGTCGTGGATGACCACCTCTGAAGGAGGTCCCCACAATGTGGTAAAACTCTGGGTAATCGGTCTGAATCAGGATGGCCTGCCCAACAGAACCGATGTGCTTTATACTGCAGAAAATGTTAACAATACAGATAACGAGTGGAACACTTACCAGTTTGCAAGTCCGGTAGAAGCACCTAATGGTTTTTACATCGGTGTAAGCTATGGAGGCTTCGTGGGCCTTGCTCTCGACAACGGGCAGGATGAACCCTGGGAATACACCCCCGGCACCCATTTTGGTATTTTCAATATGGAAAGCCACGAATCAAACTTTGTTGACATTACAGACTGGGATGTGGAGAAAAACTTTCTGCTGAGAGCCTATGGAGACAACCTGGGCACCATTCATTACGATAAAGTCGTGGCCACAAACACCGGCATCGGCCAGCCCGCAGCAACGACCGGGAAATCAAAGCCCATGCCCTTCCTGGCCGGGCAACCCCATACAACTTCTGTAACCAACAAAGCGTTTTCCGGCTTCAACATTTACCTCGATGACATGGACAATCCCATTGCAGAAAACATTGCTGACCAGCAATACCTGTTTGAGAACCTTGAACCGGGAAGTTATACTGCCGGAGTCCGGGCAATGTATACCACCGGAGTATCAGAAATAGCCACCCTTGATTTTGTGATTGAAGAAGAACCAATGTACTATTCTGTAACCTTTGGCGTAATTGACGAACAAGGTGAAGAAATCCATGACGCTGTCATTACCCTCAATGGTGAGACTGCCCAACCCGGGGTGTATCAGTTTGAAGAGCTGGAAGCCGGCACATACGGCTATTCAGTCAACAAAGAAGGATACCTGGAAGTTACCGGACAGCTGACCATTGCAGATGAAGACGTATTCATCGAAATCACACTGATTGAAGATGATGTTGCTGTGGATGATATCCACACCCTTGAAACAATTATTTACCCCAATCCGGCAAACCTAATGATAAACATAGAAAGCACTTTATCCATCAGCAAATTACGTGTTATCGACATTCTTGGACAGATAGTGCATTTTTCTCAACCCCAAAGCGAAAACTACCAGCTCAACGTCTCAGACTTTCCCGAAGGGATTTATTTTGTGCAAATACTCACATCTGAAGGCTATACTGTAAGAAAGATTCAGATTGCAAGGTAGTGAATCAGTAAATTAAAGTCAAACCATGAGGCTGTATCAGCCAGTGGGGTTTACCGGACATACTGGGTCTGCAGGACAAAACGCCTGCATCTGCAGAAAAAAACAGACAGATCCAATAACCGGAACCCGCTGAGGATACAGCCTCTTTTGCTGTCTTATCCCCTCTTTTTCTTTTCGGTTCTTCAAAAAACAAGTAGAATTGTTGTTCAAGGTATCCCCAAAGGACTATTCAATAAATCGTCAGAAACTTTATCCAAAAGCGCATAATCATCCACAGTCAGTATTCATTTTATACTGGTTTAAAGGGCAGATTATTAACTCTCAATGCAGAGACAGCAAAAATTACGTAGTGGCACCTAGATTATTGAGCCCCAAATACCAAGCAGCACGGATTGCCTGTCAATATGGCTTTCTTTATGTTTGTAAAAGAAAAAATATCAAGTTACAGTCAATGGCTTTTTCAGGCATAAGAGAACCTCTTTTTATGTTGAATGAAAGCCCGTTGCTATTTTTAATTTTTAAACCTAAATCTTAACAGCATGAGAAAACTAGTACAGTTTACAACATCGATGTTCGCATTTGTGTTTTTGCTCACTCACATGGGCTTTACACAAGGGAATATTATCACCGATGATGACCCGGAACCTCTCACGAGCTTTTTCGAGAATTTTGACGATTTGGAAACCCCGGATCTACCTGATGGTTGGAGCACCTTCATACAATCAGGTTCTGCTTTTTCCAATATTGAAACCACCACCATTGGGAACCCCTTTTCACTACCCAACCACCTTCGTTTTTCCAATAGCAATGATGCCGATGCCATGATGATACTTTCCACAGCGGAAGTGACCAACTTTGGCTCCAACTGGCTGACTTTCATGGCGAAAATGAGTTCTGCAACACATTCATCAGAAATTGTTGTGGGATACACCAGCAATCCATCAAGTGCAGCTGCCTTTGTAGGATTAGATACTGTTTTGGTGCAAGGTAATGAGGCCGAAATGAAGTTTGTTCTCTTTCCTGGTCTGGAGGATATAGATGAATACCATATTGCTTTCAGGTATTTGCCCGAAAACACCTTCAGAACCATGTATATTGATGATATGAACTGGGATTTGGCGCCTACCACCCCTGCGGTTCAGATATTTCCTGAGGAAAATGATTTCGGATTGGTTGATATTGATGCCCAGGCAGTCACAGAAGTGAGCCTCCAGAATTCTGGTATAGGTGTATTGATGATCAACGACGGAGACCTTGTGATTATTGGCGATGATGCTGACTTGTTCTCTTTCTCCGACTCTATCGTCTACCCCATTGAGCTGGCTTTAGGTGAATCCATCACCTTTGAACTATCCTTTTTACCCACCTCTGAAGGGGCAAAAAATGCGCAGTTGCAGATTACAAGCAACGACGCCAACTCACCCTTCCTCTATGAGCTCAATGGTACTGGCTTAGGCACCATTGCCTCATTTTTTGAAGATTTTGACGACGTAGAAACCCCTCACCTTCCAGGCGGATGGTCATATATCCTGAATGGTACTGCCGGCGATGTTGAAACCGTCACCGTAACCTTCCCTTTTTCAGCACCCAATCACGTAAGGATGCGCAACCAGGGGGATGCCAATGCAAGACATATATTAGTAGCCCCAAAAACTACTGACTTTGAAACCAACTGGCTCAGATTTTACTCCAAGTTGAGCGCTACTGCCCACGTGGCAGATCTAGTGGTAGGCTATATGTCGGATCGCAATGATCTGGAAACATTTATTGCCGTTGATACAATTGGTATTGAGGGCAACAACTATGAACGTTTCACTGTGCAGTACGGAGATATTCTTACTGAAACCGACGAGTACCATGTGGCATTCAAGTTCGCTCCCAGTAATACCTTCAGGAACCTTTTCCTTGATGATATAGCCTGGGAAGCGGCACCCACAGATCCTGTATATATAGTTAGCCCTGAAGAGTTTGACTTTGAGCTTCAGCAAATCAACGAATCAAGCCCCGAGGCTGAATTTACTATAACAAGCGACGGACTTGCTCCCCTTATCATTACACCGGATGACATTGAGATAACCAACGACGCTACGGGTGTATTTATTCTGAGCAATATTACCGAAACAGTAGAACTTGCCTTTGGCGAGAGCATTACTGTTGGTGTTACGTTTGCACCCATTCTTGAGGGTGAAAAAACGGCTACACTGAATGTTTTTGACACAGAGATCGCACTCATGGGCGAAGGTTCTGATGCCACTATAGTCGAAACTCCTCATTTTGAGAACTTTGATCAGGTTAGCGCCCCAGAACTGCCCTTTGGATGGAGCGGTATTGTAGACAATCCTACTTTTGATGGAGCGCTGGTAGAAACCACCACTGCCACATCACCCTTCTCGTCACCGAATCATGTGCGTATATTCTCAAATGACGACGTTAATGCCAACGTAATGCTCATTTCACCCCCGGTTGTGGATCTTGATGAGAAACGTATCCGCTTCTGGTCCAGGGCAAACCTCGCCACCAATGTTCCCGACCTGATCATTGGCACCATGAGCAATCCCAACGATGCCACCACCTTCACTGCGTTCCAGACTTTTACCGGAGCCGATGAAATCACCAACAGTTATCAGCAGTATATTGTGGCATTTGATGAAACCATAGGAGAAAACCAGTACATTGCATTTAAGCACGGTGCTACACCAAGCTTTAATCGCTCATTATTCATTGATGATGTAATTATTGAACAAGATCCTGTTGGACCTCAGCTGGCGGTTTACCCTTCCAGCATCGACTTTGGCAAGTATCAGATTGGCACCAGTTCTCTGCCTTATGAACTTGTGCTTACCAACGAAGGATATGGTGACCTGATTCTGCTGGCGGACGACTTCTTCATTACCGGAGCAAATGCCGACCGCTTTATTTTAGGGCCGGTTGCTGATACCATCACTCTGGGTGAGTTTGAGTCTTTCGTTATCAGGGTTGCCTTTGCTCCTGAAAACCTGGGCATGAAAGAAGCCATTCTGATGATTGACGACCATGAAGTAGCCCTTAGTGGTGAAGGTATGGAGTCGACCATTACTGAACTGCCCCACGAAGAAGACTTCGACGATGTTGAGGCCCCTGCGTTGCCTTTGGGTTGGACTGCTATTGTTGACAATCCTGATTATGCCGATGCAGCAGTACTTACCCTCACTACCAATGCACCCAATTCTTCTCCCAACCATGTTCAGCTTCTTTCCAACAATTATGAAGACCAGAATGTGATGCTTATTTCACCTCCCATCGACGATCTCAACACTACCAGGGTTCGTTTTTATGCCAAATGCAACCTTGCAACCAATGTTCCCGATCTCATCGTGGGAACCATGAGCGACCCTTCTGATGTGTCCACTTTTAATCCCCTCATGGTTATTACCGGTGATGAAGACTTCTCGACCTCACACCAGATGTTTACCGTTGCTTTGCTCGATGCCGGCGATGACAAGCATATCGCTTTCAGACATGGAGGAACACCTAATTTCAACCGCTCTATTTTTATAGATGATATCGTTATTGAAGTCATTCCGGATGAGCCTTTATTGGTGATAACTCCCGACGAGCATCTCTTTGACGCCCAGCAGATTGGCACCGCTACAAATCCTGTTGAATTCGAACTACTCAACGATGGTGGCGGAATCCTTACCCTTACTGCGGCGGACATTCAGATTATCGGTGATGATGCAGAACATTTCATCCTCAACAACCTCACAGATACCGTTAATCTTGCCTCAGGAGAAAGCACAATAATCAGCGTTGCATTTGCTCCCACTACCACTGGCATCAAGGCCGCCACTCTGGATGTGGATGGTACAGAAGTACCCCTCTCTGGTGAAGGTTTAGACGCAACCATCAGCAGTTACCCATGGGAAGAGGACTTCACAGGAGTCAGCGCAGGAACCATTCCTTTTGGATGGTCAAGAGGCCACTCCAACTGGGCCGCAGTAAACACCAGCAATGCAGGTGGCAACTCGCCTGAAATCAGGTTCAACTGGAGCCCCGCGTTCACCGGTGTTTCAAGACTGGTTTCTCCTCCATTCAACACCACAGATTACGATGAGCTTATGTTTAGCTTCAGGCACAGTGTAAACAACTACATGGCTCCGGGGTCATATACCCTGCGAGTGATTTCCATGGTTGGCGAAAACGAAAATATACTTTTCGAATGGATCGATCCTGACAATGTTCCCGCGGAACAACTTTCCGTAATACTCGGTGAAGACCATGGAGTAGGCCAGGAAGAGACGATGTTCATTGTTTTCGAATTCGACGGCACCTCCAATGATATCAACCAGTGGTTCCTTGACGATCTTGTTATGGAAGAAGCCCCTGATCGTTACACGGTTACTTTTAATGTAGAGGATGAGGACGGCAATGCCATCACCGATGCTATCGTTACCTTTAACAATATCACCAACGAGGCTGGCGATTATGTTTTCGATGAAATCTTTGAAGGTACATACAACTACAGCGTTGTAGCCGACCACTACGAGGCAGTTTCCGGACAGGATATCTTTGTTGACCAGGACATCGCCATCGATGTGGTTATGGATCATATGCTCTATACAATTACATTCAATGTAGTAGACGAGAATGACAATCCTGTTACCAATGCAACCATCACTTTCGACGGCGAAACAGCCGATCAGGGAGTATATGTGTTTGCAGACCTTATGCACGGCACCTACGACTACTCCATTGAGGCCGAACATTTTGAAACCCTTACGGTAACTGATTTCGAAGTAACGCAGGATGAAACCGTTACAGCTGAGCTTATTTCTGTTACCTATACAGTTACTTTTACTGTGGAAGACGAGGACGGAGCAGCCATCAATGACGCAGTAATCACCCTGGCTGATGTGACCAACGCTGCCGGTGACTATGTTTTCGATAATGTGAATTTCGGAACGTATAACTACACCGTAGTGGCTGATCATTTCGAAAGCTATTCTGGCACAGATCTGCTGGTGGAAGAAGACACTGCAGTAGATGTTATCCTCACGGCTACTCTATATACTGTAACTTTCAACGTAGAAGACACTGACGGAAATGTCATCAACAATGCTGTAATTACTTTCGACGGTGTAACCAACGATGAAGGAAACTATGTATTTGAGAACATTGCTTATGGAAGCTATGATTACAGCATTACGGCCGATCATTTTGAAACCCTTTCCGTAACAGGATTTATGGTGGAAGAAGATGTGACTATTGATGCTGAACTGGATCACACCCTCTACACGGTTACTTTTGTTGTTGAAGATGAAGAAGGTAGCCTTATTGACGACGCTGTTGTTACCTTTGACGGTGTTGCCAATGCTGCCGGAGATTATGTTTTTGCCGGTATCATCCATGGCATGTATGACTATACTGTGGAGGCCGTTGGCTATATAACCGTTGATGCAACCGACTTTGAGGTAACTGAAGACGTTACCGTTAACGTTGAAATGCAACTGGTTACTTACACCGTTACCTTTACCGTTGAAGATACTGATGGTGCTGAAATCAACAACGCAATCATAACTTTCGGAGACATCACCAATCCGGAAGGTGATTATGTATTTACCAGCGTTCAACCCGGCTTCTATGACTACACAGTAACTGCCCTGGGATACCAAACCATCCAGGAGATCGACTATGAAGTAACCCAGGATGTGATTATTCCGGTTATTCTTGAAGAACTTCCCGAGACCTTTGCTGTTACTTTCCACGTCGACATGACCGATGCCGATGGATTTGATCCTGAAACACATGAGGTATACATTGCCGGTGGTTTTGGCGGTGACATGGAATGGAACGCCCCCGGTACCAACCCAGACCTGGTTCTGGCAAGAGTTGACAACAGCATGATCTTCTCCATCACCCTTGCACTGGAAGCTGGCGACTATGAATACAAGTATGCTTCCAACGCCTTTGGTGAAGGTTGGGAAGGTGCCGAATGGCCCGGAGATCCCAACAGGGATATCACGGTTGCTGACGATATGCTTGTGGAAGACATCTGGGGCATACACCCCGATGACGTTTCTGTAGCAGACTTGCCCATAGCAAGCCTAAACATCTACCCCAACCCTGCAAGAAGCAATGTCAACATCGTTTCTGACAGTTTTATATCTGAGGTACGCATTGTAGACATGCTTGGAAATGTAGTTTACTCAACTTCTGTTGGAAATGATCATTACCAAATAAATGTTTCGTCACTAAAAGACGGCATCTATTTTGTGCAGATTCAAACAGAAAGAGGTTTTGCTACCAGGAAATTGCAAATTACAAAGTAGCACACCTGATATTATATTTATACAACTAACCACGAAACGGGAAGGCTCAACAGCCTTCCCGTTTTTTATACGTACCAGCACGGATAAAAAACACCCTCCAATTACCTGTCAGTACGGATTGATTTGCTGTCGGGTATTTTTTAGGTTTGTTGGTGCAAATATTTTAATCAATATTTAAACACCTAACACCCTATTTGTCAACCAAAAGCCATCCTTATGAAAAATATCTTACACATTCTTTTTTTTCTTGCTGCCA